>JBGPLH010000001.1:0-25619 GCA_041486365.1 Thermodesulfobacteriota bacterium
CCGTCACCAGCGTCCTGCAAACCACCGCGGGCCGGATGATCTTCACCCGCCTGAAGGAGGACGCCGATCGCGGCGCCGATCGACCGGCCGACCGACCCGCCGATCGGGGCCCGTCTTCCTGAGAAGCCCGCTCTGACCGGGGCTCTCCGCCCCTCTGTCCGCAGATACTGCAAAGCCCTCGCCCGCCTCTGCACATCGTGCAGGAGTTCCCGCTTCCCGATCGACCAAGCGCCCGGAATTCTTCGCGATAGGGTGCGGCACGGGGCTTGCTCTAGGGTCCGGCACGTGCCTCTGCGCGCATGTCCGGGACCCCCCATGCCGGAAATCCGTCGCACCCAGAGGGCGTTGATGACAATGCCCGGGCCGACCAGGTCCAGGAGGAGGGGACTGTGACTCCGACATCGGTGGATCGTGGGTACAACTACGCGGTCGTCCGCGGCTTCGCCGTTTCCGCCCTGGTCTGGGGGACGGCCGGCATGCTGGCCGGGCTCTTCGCCGCGGCCCAGCTCGCCTGGCCGGCGGCGAACCTGGGCCTGCCCTGGACGACCTTCGGGCGAATTCGCCCGCTGCACACCAACGCCGTGATCTTCGGCTTCACGCTCTCGAGCGTCTTCGCGTCGATCTACTACACGACCCAGCGCCTGTGCCGGGTGCGCGTGTTCAGCGACACGCTGAGCCGGATCCACCTGATCCTCTACAACGTGACGATCGCCCTGGCCGCGGTGAGCCTGCTCGCGGGGATGAGCACGTCCAAGGAGTACGCCGAGCTCGAGTGGCCCATCGACATCCTCGTGGTGGTCATGTGGCTCGTCTTCGCGGTGAACTTCTTCGGGACGCTCGCGAAGCGGCGCGAGAAGCAGATGTACGTCTCGCTCTGGTTCTACATCTCGACGGTGATCACCATCGCGATGCTCTACGTCTTCAACAACCTCGAGCTGCCGGTCTCCTGGACGAAGTCCTACTCGGTGTACGCGGGGGTGAACGACGCGAACGTGCAGTGGTGGTACGGGCACAACGCGGTGGCCTTCGTGCTCACCACGCCGATCCTGGGGATGATGTACTACTTCATCCCGAAGCAGTCCGGGAACCCGATCTTCAGCCACCGCCTCTCGATCGTCCACTTCTGGTCGCTGATCTTCATCTACATCTGGGCGGGGCCGCATCACCTGATCTACACCTCGCTCCCCGACTGGGCGCAGACGCTCGGCACGGCCTTCAGCGTGATGCTCATCCTTCCCTCCTGGGGAGGGATGCTGAACGGATTCCTGACGCTGAAGGGGTCCTGGCACAAGCTGCGCACCGACCCGATCCTCAAGTTCCTCGTGCTCGGGATCACGTTCTACGGCATGTCGACCTTCGAGGGGCCGCTGATGGCCGTGAAGAGCGTGAACGCGCTCACGCACTACTCGAACTACACGATCGGGCACGTCCACGGCGGGGCGCTCGGCTGGGTGGCATTCACCTCCTTCGCGGCCCTCTACTACATGGTCCCGCGGGTGTGGGGCACGCGCCTGTACAGCGTGCGCCTGGCCGAGAGCCACTTCTGGATCGCGATCACCGGCGTGATCCTCTACGTGAGCTCGATGGACGTGTCGGGCGTGGTCCAGGCGCTCATGTGGCGGGCCTTCAATCCCGACGGCAGCCTCACCTACACGTTCATCGAGACGGTGGCGGCCATCCACGTGTACGACGTGATCCGGTTCGTGGGGGGGCTTTTCTTCATCACGGGACTCTTCCTGATGATCGCGAACCTGGTCCTCACGATCCGCTCGGGCCGCGCGGCGGCGCCCGCCGGGGCCACCGTGCCGGTGACGGGGTGAGGGGATGACGATGGAACCGACGAACCCGGACAGGATTTCGCCCTCGGAGCGCAAGCACCGGCTCCTCGAGGGGAAGACCCTTGCCTTCAGCGTCCTGACCTTCCTCGCCGTGGTCATCGGAGGGCCGATTCTAATCATCCCGCCGCTGTTCATGCAGGGGCACATCAAGCCGGTCCCCGGCGTGAAGCCCTATACGGCGCTCGAGCTGGAAGGGCGGGACCTGTATATCCGCGAGGGGTGCAACAACTGCCACAGCCAGCAGGTGCGGCCGCTGCGGGCCGAGGTGGATCGCTACGGCCCCCGCTCGCTGGCGGGCGAGGGGATCTACGATCGCCCGTTTCTCTGGGGCTCCCGCCGCACGGGGCCGGATCTGGCCCGCGAGGGCGGCAAGTACCCCGACGCCTGGCACTGGCGGCACATGAGGAACCCCCGCGACATCGAGCCGCGGTCGATCATGCCGACCTACCCCTGGCTCATCGAGAACGATCTCGACGTCTCGCACACCCAGGCGAAGCTCCGCGCGCTTCACCGCCTCGGGACGCCCTACTCCGAAGCGGAGATCGCCGGCGCGGTGGACGCCCTGCGTACCCAGGCGAAGGAGATCGACCAGCGGCTCCGGTCACAGGGGATCCCGTCGACGGGGGATGGGAAGGAGATCGTCGCGCTGATCGCGTACCTGCAGCGCCTGGGGCAGGACCTCAAGCGGGGATCGGCCGCGCCTCAGACGGCGTCCCGGTAGGAGTCGCCCCATGGAATGGGTTGCGATGTACAAGCTCGCGCGCATAGCGGCTCTCGCCCTCGTGCTCGTCGGGATCGCGGTCTGGGTCTACCGCTCCGGGGCGAGGGACGAGATGGAGCGGCCGGCGCGGCGCATGATGGAAGACGAGGAGGACGAGATCCGATGATCGAGCCGACGGTTCCCGAATCGACGAGGCCGGAGGAAACCGCGCCCGAGGATGGGATCGGAGACGCGGAGCAGTCGATCCCCCGGTGGTGGTGGTGGACCTGGATCGCGACGATCGTCTTCGCGATCGTGTACGTGCCCTACTACCATGTCTTCACGCACTGGTCCTCCTCCGGGCAGCTCGAGGCCGAGCAGCGCGCCGCCGCGGCCCGGCTCGCGGAGACCGCGCCTGCCGTGCCGGACCGGAACCCTTACCACGGCAACGCCGCGGCGATCGCACAGGGCAAGCAGACGTTCACGACGATCTGCGCCGCCTGCCACAAGCCGGACGGCACGGGGCTGGTGGGGCCGAGCCTCGTGGACTCCTACTGGAAGTACGGGAACAGGGACGCCGATCTCTTCACGACGGTGTCCAAGGGTCGCCCGGGCGGGATGCCCGCCTGGGAGTCGCAATTGGGGGCGGAGAGGATCTGGAAGGCGCTTGCCTACGTCGAGACCCTTTCGAAGCAGCCGGGGAAGGGGCTGGGGGCGCCGTGACGAAGGACCCGCGCCCGGTCACCGGGCGCTTCCGCGCGATCCGCTGGGTCACCGAGGCGGTTCTCGTCGCGGTCATGTTCGCGCTACCGTGGACCACGGTGAGCGGGCGGCAGACGATCCTGATCGATCTGCCCGCGCGGAAGTTCTACGTCCTCGGCCTCGTGATCTGGCCCGAGGAATTGTACTTCCTCTGGCTGCTGCTCGCGCTCGGCGCGATGACCCTTTTCTTTTTCACCGCGCTGGCGGGTCGCCTGTGGTGTGGCTACGCCTGCCCGCAGACGGTCTTCACCGATCTCTTCGTGGAGATCGGGCGCTTCGTGCAGGGAAAGAAGGCGCGTCCCGCCCCCGGGCGGCGGGTGCTGAAGCACGTGATCTACGCGGCGCTCGGCGCCCTGATCGGCTTCCACGTCGTGGCCTACTTCATCCCGCCCCGGGATCTGCTCGCCCGGATCCCGGAGGGCCCCTTCGGGACTCCCGTGGGGGCCTGGCTCCTCGTCTCGGCCATCGCTTGGGCGAACTGGACCTTCGTCCGGCAGACCTTCTGCGTGACCGTCTGCCCCTACGCCCGGCTCCAGGGCGTGATGCTCGACAACGACTCATTGATCATCGCCTACGACCCGGCCCGCGGCGAGCCGCGGGGCAAGCGCGGCACGACGAAGGGGGACTGCGTCGACTGCGGCCTGTGCGTGGCGGTCTGCCCGACCGGCATCGACATCCGCGACGGGCTTCAGATGGAATGCATCGCCTGTGCCCAGTGCATCGACGCCTGCGACGGCGTGATGGCGCGCATCCATCGCCCGCCCGGCCTGATCGGCTACGCCTCCCAGGCCGCCCGCGACGCCCGCCGCCCGACGCGGCTGCTGCGCCCCCGGGTGGGCGTCTACGCCGTGGCCCTCCTGGCCCTCGCCATCACCTTCGTCGAGGGGCTTGCGCACCGGCCGCTGCTGTCGCTGCGCGCGATCCGTAACCCGACGCTCATGTACCAGCGCATGCCCGACGGCTCCGTGGCCAATTCCTACGCCCTGCACATCGAGAATCGCGACCCGAAGCCGCAGCGCTTCTTCGTTTCGGCCGTGGGACTTCGGGGGGTGAAGCTGCTGATCGGCGTGAACCCGATCCGCGTGGACCCGGGCAAGCTCCTGGAGACCCGCGTCTTCGTCGTGTCGGCGCCCGACGGCTTAGCACCCGGCTCCTACCCGGTGACCTTCCGCGTGAAGCGGGAGACCGACGGCCGACATGCCGATGAGCCCGCGACGTTCATGATGCCGCCACACGAAGAGGAGCACTCCGGCGGCGGGGGCGACGCGGAGCACCCCGCGGAGCACCCTGTGGGGCAACACGGATGAGCGCGAGCGCCGGCTGCTTCCACTGCGGCCTTCCCCTCCCGCGAAAACCCTTTCGGGAGACCTTCGCCGGCCGGGAGCGCGCCTTCTGCTGCGCGGGCTGCGCCCTCGTGGCGCGCGTCGTGGGAGAGGCGGGACTCGAGGCGATCTACCTGCGCCGCGACGAGCCCTCCGGCCGCCCCGCCGACCCGCCCACCCCCGGCCGTTTTGCCGCCTGCGATCGCGAGGAGGTGCTCGACCGCCTCGCGCCGCTCAGCCGGGGAGCCCGCGAGGCGACGATCCGCGTCGAAGGGATCCACTGCGCGCCCTGCGTCTGGCTCATCGAGCGGGCCCTGGCCGCGATGCCGGGCGTCCACCGCGCGTGCGTCTCCTTCGCCACCCACCGCGCCGCCGTCACCTTCGATCCGGCTACCGTGCCGCTCTCCGCGATTCTCGAACGCGTCGCGGAACTCGGCTACCATCCCGTGGCCCTGACGCCCGGGAGCGTCGAGACCGCGCTCCGGGACGAGCACCGCCGGCTCCTCGTCCGGATGATCGTCGCCGTCGCATGCGCGATGAACGTCATGCTGATCTCCGCCGCCCTCTACGCCGGGGACTTCCAGGGGATGGATCCCGCGCTCCGGCGCTTCCTCGAAGCCGCGGCCTTCGCCCTCACGATCCCGCTCGTCGGCTTCAGCGCGCGCCCCTTCTACACGGGTGCGGCGCGATCGCTGCGAAACCGCCTGCTCTCCATGGACGTCCTCATCGCCGCGGGGATCTCCGTCGTCTTCGGCGTGAGCGCCCTCCACCTCCTGCGCGGGCGGGGGGAGGTCTTCTTCGATTCCACGGCCATGGTGATCACGCTGCTCCTGGCGGGCCGCTGGCTGGAGGCGCGCTTCCGGCTCGCGGGCGCCGATGCCATCGGGCGCCTGATCGAGGCCGCGCCCGCCACGGCCCGCGTGCTCTCCGACGGCGGCGCGCAGATGCTGCCGGGCGAGCGGCTGCGCACGGGCGATCTCGTGGAGGTCCGGCCCGGCGAGAAGCTCCCCGCCGACGGCGTGGTGGTGGAGGGCGAGGCCTCGGTCGATGAATCGATGCTCACGGGGGAATCGCGCCCGGTGGGGAAACGCCCGGGAGACGTCGTCTCGGCGGGGACGATGAACCTCGACGGTCGTCTCGCATGCCGCGTGACGCGGGCGGGGGCGGAGACGACCGTGGCGCGGATCGCGCGGCTCATCGAGCAGGCCCAGGCGCGGCGACCGCGGCTCCAGCGCCTGGCCGACGCGGTCACCGCCCCCTTCGTCTCGATCGTCGCGGCACTGGCCCTCGCAACGCTGGCCGGCTGGCTCTGGGCGGGCGCGGAGACGGAGGCGGCGGTGCGCGCGGCCGTGTCGGTGCTGATCGTCGCGTGCCCCTGCGCGCTGGGGCTCGCGGCCCCGACCGCGGTGCTCGCCGCGACGGTGCGCGGAGCGCGATCGGGAGTCGTGATCAAGGGCGGCGACGTGCTCGAGCGCCTGAACGACGTCACGCACGTGCTCCTCGACAAGACCGGCACGCTCACGGAGGGGAAGCTGCACGTGACGGATGCGATCCCCGCGCCGGGCGTCTCGCGCGACGCGTTGCTGGAGCTGGCCGCCTCGGTGGAGGCCGCCTCCCAGCATCCGCTCGGGCGCGCCCTCGTGGAGGCGGCACGCGAGGCGGGGCTGGCCACCGGCGGCGTGGACGCCTTCCGGGCGGTCTCGGGCCTGGGTGTGGAGGGCACGCGGTCGGGCGAGCCGGTGCGCGTCGGCCGGCGCGCCTTCGCCGCGGGCGGGGACGCCGATCTGGATCTGTCGCGCGCGGCGCTGCCGCTCGAGACGCAGGGCAGGACGGTCGTCTGGATCTCCCAGGGCGGGAAGGCCGTCGGGATCGTCGCGCTCGAGGACCGTGTCCGGGCCGAGGCGGCCGAGACGATCGGACGGCTCCGGGCGATGGGCCTGCGCCCCGTGATGGTGACCGGCGACGCGGAGGGACCGGCGCGCGTCGTGGCGGACGCCATCGGCATCGACGAAGTACGCGCGGACGTGTCTCCGGAGGGGAAGGAGCGGCTCGTGCACGCCCTGACGGCGGAGGGCGCGCGCGTGTGCGTCGTGGGGGACGGGATCAATGACGGCCCCGCGCTCGCGGCGGCCCACGTAGGGATCGCGCAGGGCTCGGGAAGCGATCTGGCGCTGGAGGCGGCGGACGCGGGGATCCTCTCGGACCGTCTCGGGCCCGTGGCCGACGCGCTCGCCCTGGGGCGGTGGACGGTCCGCCGGATCCGCCGCAACCTGGGGCTCTCCTTCGCCTACAACGTCCTCACGATCCCGCTGGCGATGGCCGGGCTCGTCTCGCCGCTCGTGGCGGCGGCCCTCATGTCGGCCAGCTCCGTCGTCGTCTCCTTCGGATCGATCCTGCGGGCGGTCCCGGGGCCGCGCGACGAAGCGGCGCGGGGGAATCAGGGCGCCTCGCGCGGGGCCCCCGCCCCGGGAGGCGCCTAGTGGACTCGATCTATCTCACCCTGCCCGTGACGATTCTTCTCGCCGCGATCCTCGTCGCGCTGGTGATCCGGTCCGTGCGCCGTGGCGAGATGGACGATCCGGAGGGGCCGAAGTACCGGATGCTCTACGACGATGATGATCCGCCGCCCCCGCCCGATCTGGACGCGCCGCCGACTGCGTCGGAAAATCCGGGGAAGGAGGAGCGTTGATGGATCACCACGCGCACCTTGCCCACACCCTGGGCGCCCTCACGCCCGCGGCGGCTTTCGTCTTCGGGCTCTTCGGAAGCCCCCACTGCGCGGCGATGTGCGGCCCGCTCTTCGGGCTCCTGTCCGCGCGCTCGACGCGCGGCCAAGAATCCCCGGCTAGGCCGGGGCCGACACGAGATTTCGAAACGATCGCCCTCTACCACGCCGGCCGCATCACGGCCTACGCCACGGTCGGCGCCTGCGTGGCCGCGCTCGGGCTTCAGATCCAGAGGTTCGCCCCGGCCCGGGGCGTGGTGGGGATCCTCGCGGGGCTCGCCGTGATCGCGGCGGGGTTCGGTGCGGCGCTTCCCTGGGGCCGGATCCGCCCGCCCGCCTCGCTCCTGCGTCTGGTGGCGCGCGCCTGGCGCGTGCGGGGCGCCCCGGGGCGCGCCGCGGCCCTCGGCGCGCTGCACGCGCTCTTCCCCTGTCCGACGCTCTACACGATGCTCCTCGCCTCGGCGACGCTCGGGAAGCCGGTGATGGGCGCGCTCGCGCTCGCCGCCTTCGGCGCCGGGACGATTCCGGCCACCGTCGGCGTGGGTGCTCTCGCGGGCCTGGCGCGGGGCGGCCGCGGTCGGGCGCTCTCGCGGGCGGGCGGCGCGGTGTTCGCGCTGTGGGGTCTTGCGCTGCTCGGCCACGCTCTGTCAGAGTTCACCCGCCCCTGAGGGGGCCGCACCGGCCGCGCACGCCGATCCGGTTCGAATGCCGGTGGGACCGAAGGTTTCCGGGGAAGCCGGGACCCGCAAGAATCTGGAGCGCGCGATGAAGATCCGGAACATCCTGGTGGCCACCGACTTCTCACCCATCGCGAACAACGCTTTCCATACGGCGTTGCGCATCGGTCGGGCCACGGGCGCGAAGATCACGCTCGCCCATGTCGTGCCGTCGCAGGTGGTAATTCACGCGGGGCTCCCCGTGGGGATTCGCAGCGAGGTGGCGCGCATATCCGAGGCGATGCTCGCGAAGGACCGCCGGCGGCTGGAGAAGCTCGTGGCCGTCGCGCGCAAGGCGGGCGTCCCGGCGGACGGCGCCATGCACGAGGGAGATCCACCGGAGGAGCTGCTGCGGATCGTGGAGGAGACGAAGCCCGACGCCATCGTGATCGGGACCCACGGGCGCGGTGGCGCGGCGCACCTGCTGCTGGGGAGCGTGGCGGAGAAGGTCGTCCGGCAGGCCAACTGTCCCGTGCTCGTCGTCAAGAAGAAGCCCCCGCACCGGGGGCCCGTGCTCGCGGCCCTGGACGACTCGCCCATGGCCGTCACGGTGGCCGGGGCGGCGGCCGCCATCGCGAAGCGGCTGCGCCTCCGGCTTCAGGTCGTGCACGCCATCGCGGGGACCGAGACCATGCCGGAGCCCTTCATGGCGGGGCTCGGGATGAGCACCTGGCGCGAGATCGCGGAGATCGGGCGGCGTCGCGCGGCCGACGAGGTCGGGCGCGCGCTGGCCAAGGCGAAGGTGAAGCTCGCGCCGAAGGACGTCCGGATTCGGGAGGGCCGCCCCCAGGACGTGATCGTGGACGCGGTCCGCAAGGCGAAGCCCGCCCTCCTGGTGACGGGGACCCACGGTCGCCGCGGACTCTCGCGGGTATTTCTCGGAAGCGTGGCGGAGGCGGTGGTGCGGCACGCCGGCGCGCCGGTGCTGGTGGTCCGGCCCCGCACGTAGTCGATCGGATCGAAGAGGCGACAGGCGGCGCGCGGGCGGGATCCCGGGCGCCGTTCTTGCCGGCCCGGGTCAGTCGTTCGGCTCGGCGCGTCGCAAGAGGCCGCCGAGGACCAGGTCCGCCGCGAGCTCCAGGGTGCGCGGCAGATCCTCGAATCGAACGCGCGTGGGGCCCGTGCGGCTCGTGAGGCCGATCACGCCGGTCCAGGAGCCCCAGAGGAACCGCGCCGCGCGCGCGGGGTCCACTTCCCGGAAGGTCCCGCGGTGGATCCCCTCGATGATCTGCGACGAGAGCACCTGCAGCAACCGCTCGCTCCGCCGGTCGTAGGCCTCCATGGCGGGCTCGCCTTCGGGACGGTCGCGATCGAGTCCGCCGTGTTCGAGGAACATGAGGAGCCTGAAGAAGCGCGGGTGATCGAGGAAGAAGCGCAGGTACGCGCGCCCCAGATGCCGGAGCGTGGTGACCGGATCCTCGGCGGGATCGATCGTCTCGAGCAGGTAGCGCTCCTGCGCCTCGAGGGCCTTGTCGAGCAGCGCGAGGCACAGTCGCTCCTTGCTCCGGAAGTACACATACACGCTCCCCACCGACACGCCCGCCTGCCGCGCGATCTGGTCGATCGTGGTCGCGTGGTAGCCCTGTGCGAGCAGGAGATCCTCGGCCGCCTTGAAGATGGCGGCCATCTTCTCCTGCTTCTTCTGCTCGACCCGGCTCCCCGAACCCGCCAATCTCCCGTTCGCCAATTCCTTCGGGGAAGACCGGCTCTTGCCGGGATACGGAATCGCGCCGGGCCCGCTGTGGGGGCCCGGTCCGGTCTGCTGGGAGTGATCGAGAATGAGGTCGGGGCGCGTGGGGCGCGTGTGATCCGCTGACGCGGCGGACGCAAGCGGTACGTTGGCCATGGGGGGTCCCTTCTCGATGTGAGATCGATCGTGGGCGGGCCGGAACGAATATGGGTGGTGTGGGCGGGGCCGCGGCTGGTCCCTCTTGGCCGGCAGGATCGCTCCATGGGGGGACCGCCGTCAAGAGGGGAGATCGGGGGCCCGGGGGCCCGGAGGCGCGCGGGTCGTCGCCGGGGGGCCCGTCCCGGGGGGCAGGGTCTGCCTCAGGAGCCCGGACCGCCGCTCTTCGGGAAGGAGGGCCGCGCCTGGAGGCGCTCGACCCAGGCATTGAAGCGGGGCTGGGCCGGATCGGGCTCGAGGCCGATCATCCCGAGGGCCGTCACGTGGGGCGCCAGCGCCGCGTCGGCCAGCGAGAAGTCGCCGCAGATCCAGGGGCGGTCCCCGATGCGCGCCTCGAGCCCGGCCCGCGCGGCGGTGACGGCCCGGGTGCGCTTCGCGATCATCTCGCGGTCGCGCTGGGGCTCGGGCTTGAGGAGCGTCTCCACGAGCACCGGCCCGAGGTTCGCGTGCAGGTGCTGCGTGGCCCAGTAGATCGTCTCCCGGACGCGGGCGCGCGCGGCGGGGGACTTCGGCAGGAGGGGCGGATCGGGGTACTGCTCGTCGAGGTACTCGTTGATGATGCTCGCCTCGTAGAGCGTCACGTTGCCGTCGACCAGCACGGGGATCTTCCCGAAGGGGTTCATCCGGAGGAAGTCCGGCGTGCGCGTCTCCCCCTTCATCACGTCCACGACAACCGACTCGAATTCGAGCCCCTTCTCCGCCAGGACGATCCGCACCTCACGGGCGTTGCCGGACTGCCAGAAGTGATAGAGCCGGATCATGTCGTCGATCCCTCCGGCGCGGCCGATCGGGCGAGTCCGAGGATCGCCTCGGCCGCTGCCTCTCCGCTTCGCACCGAGTCGGGCACACCCACGCCCGTGAAGTAGTTCCCCGCGAGCGCGAGCCCCGCGTGCCGCGAAACCGCCTCGCGGATCGCCGTCACGCGCCCCTCGTGCCCCGTTTCGAGCTGCGGCATCCCCCGTGGGTGCCGGTGGACTGATTCATGGAACGGCGCGGCGCGCGCGCCGATCAGGTCGCCGAGCTCCTCGCGCACGTCCTCCAGCAACGCGGCGTCGGGCGCGTCGGCCGGATCGGGTCGCCCTCCGCCGCCGACGAAGGCCCGCACCAGCGCGACGCCCTCCGGGGCGCGGGTGGGGAACTTCTGGCTCGAGAAGCTCGCCGCGAGGATTCGGCGGCCCTCCGCGCGGGGCACCACGAGGCCGAAGGCGTCGAGCGGGTGCGGGATCTCGTCGCGCCGCCAGGCGAGCGTGACGATGGTGGAAGAGATCGTCGGGATCCCCGACAGCGCCTCCGCGAGTGCGGCGTCCGTCCCGCGCAACAGCGCCGCGGCCCGCCCCGGCGGGAGGGCGACGATCACGGCGTCGGCGGCAAGGCGCTCGCCGCTCCCGAGGATCACGTCCCAGCGTCGATGGGCCGGCCGCAGCTCCTTCGCCTCCGCGGAGCGCCGGATCCGGTCCGCGCCGATGCGCGAGGCGAGAGCGTCTACCAGCGTCTGCATCCCCGCCTCGAAGGTCGCGAAGAGCCCGTAGCGCGCGCCCGACTCCTCCCGGCTCCGCCGCACCTCCGCCGCGCGCAGGCCGCGGATCGCGCTCCCGTGCCGCCGCTCCATCTCGGCGAACTGGGGGAGTGCTGAGCGCAGGGAGAGCCGGTCCGGATCGCCGCCGTAGATCGCGCTCACCAGGGGCTGGGCGAGGCGCTCGTAACATTCCCGCCCGAGGCGCCGCCGCACGAAGGCGCCGATGCTCTCGTCCTCCCCCGTGCCCCGGGGCAGCACGAGATCGAGCGCCATGCGGAGCTTCCCCGCGGGGGAGAAAAGAGGGCTCCGGAGGATGGGCCGGGCGCGGGTGGGTGCGAGCAGGAGGAAGCCCTCGGGCACGTCCCGGAGCCGGCCGCCGCGCACGACGAGCGCGCGCCGCAGCCCGGGCCCCTCCCGGGGCGCGATCATCGTCGGCGCGAGATCCAGACGTCGCGCCAGATCCAGAGCCCAGGGCTTCTCCGTGATGAACGCATCGGCTCCCCACTCGACGAGGAGGGGGCCCTCGGGCGTGGCTTCCCGCGACGTGCCCACGGAGCCGCCGACGCGGTCGGCGGCCTCGATCACGGTGAGATCGACGGGGAAGGGAAGGAAGGGAGCGCGTTCAAGGCAGCGATGGGCGGCCGAGAGCCCGGAGATCCCGCCGCCGAGCACGGCCACCTTCACGGGAGCGCCAGCACCGCGTCGGCGAGCGCGCGGATGAAGCGGGGGTGATCGAGCACGGTCTTCGCGCGGTGGAAGTGGAGACCCAGCTCCTTGGCGACGGCGGCGGCTTCGGTGTCCAGATCGTAGAGCACTTCCATGTGGTCCGAGAGGAATCCGATGGGCACCACCACGACGTCGCGGGTCCCGCGGGCGGCCTCCTCGCGGAGCGCGTCGCGGACATCGGGCTCGAGCCAGGAGTCCGCGGGACGGCCGCTCCGGCTCTGGTACGCGAGGCGCCACTTCTCGTGGCGGATCCGCGCCGCGACGCGCCGGCAGCTCTCCTGGAGCTGGGCCACGTAGGGGGAGGCCTGGGCGAGGGGCGTCGGGATGCTGTGGGCCGTGAAGAGGATCGTCGCTTCCCGCAGGCGATCGGGATCGAGATGGGCGGCGGCGTCCCCTATCCGATCCACGACGGCGTCGATGAAACCCGGGTGCGCGTGGAACGACTCGATGTAGATGACCTCGGGGGCCTCGGCGCCCACGTCGGCGCGGGCGCTCTCCACGGCGCGCACGTACTTGTCGTAGGAGGCCGCGCCCGAGCGATGGGACGCGAGGACGACGCCGGCCACGCGCCGAACGCCGCGGGCGGCGAGCGCCCGGAGCGCGTCGGCTGCGAAGGGCGCGTGGTGGCGGTTGCCCACCAGGACGGGGACGTCGAGCCCTTCCTCGCGAAGGCACTTCTCCAAGGCGCCCGCTTGGGCCTCCGCGTGCTCGTTGATGGGCGATCGGCCGCCGAAGTGGAAGTAGTGAGACGCGACCTCCTCCAGTCGCTCCCTCGGCACCGGCACGCCGGCCAGCACGTGCTCGAGGAAGGGGATCACCTCGTCCGGCCCTTCGGGGCCACCGAACCCCACGAGAAGGACGCCGTCCATGGTGGACTTCTTGTCGGCCCGCGCCTGCCGGTGTGCGTCGCCGTGGCGATGAGCGCTCGGGCGCGGGACCTCCGGTTTACCCACGGGCGCTCTCCTCGTGGACGGCGTCGACCAGCGCGATCGCGTGGTCCACGGAGGTCATCGGCAGGATCCCGTGCCCCAGGTTGAAGATGTGCCCGGGGCGGCCGGCGGCGGCGTCGAGGATCCGGCGGGCCCTGGCGCGGATCGTCCCGGGCGTGGCCAGCAGGACCAGCGGGTCGAGGTTTCCCTGCACGCCCCGGTCGTGGCCGACGCGCGCCCAGGCCTCCGCGAGATCCACGCGCCAGTCAAGCCCCAGCACGTCGCCCCCCGCGTCCCTCATGAGCTCGAGCAGGGCGGCGGACCCCGTGCCGAAGTGGATCACCGGCACGCCGGGCGTGATCGAGTCGATAAGCCGCTTCGTGTGCGGCTGGACGAACTCGCGGTAGTCGTCCGGCCCGAGCGTGCCCACCCAGGAGTCGAAGATCTGCACCGCCTGGACGCCGGCCGCGATCTGCGCGTTCAGGAACCCCGACACCGTGCGGACGATCTTCCCGAGGAGCGCGTGCCAGGCCGGCGCGTCGCGGTACATGAGGGTCTTCGTGTGCTCGAAGTGCCGCGAGGATCCTCCCTCGCAGACGTAGGAGGCGAGCGTGAAGGGCGCGCCCGCGAAGCCGATCAGCGGCGTGTCAGGCCGGAGTGCTGAGCGCGTGAGCCGGATCGCGTCGCAGACGTAGCCCAGCGATTCCGGCCCGGCCTCCCGCAGGGCGTCCACGCCGGCGCCGCCGCGCGCGGGCCCCTGCAGGATCGGCCCCTCGCCCGCCGTGAACTCGACCCGCACGCCCATGGGCTCCAGCGGCAACAGGATGTCCGAGAAGATGATCGCGGCGTCCACGCCGAGCCGCTCCGCCGCCGTCACCGTCACCTCGCACACGAGATCGGGGCGGCGGCACAGCTCGAGCATTCCCACGCTTGCGCGGATCTCGCGGTACTCGCGCATGTAGCGCCCCGCCTGGCGCATGATCCAGATGGGCGTGTAGGGGACCGGCTCACGCCGGCAGGCCTTCATGAAGGGAGAATCATCCAGGCGCGCCCGCGCTTCTTTCGAGAGCCCGCCGGAAAGTGCTTTCCCAGGGTCGGTCCTCGCTCCGCTGGTGATCGGGGGGCGTCCTCGCTTGGCCTCGATCAGATCCCGCGCGACCTGGGCCATCTCCTGGACGAGGGGCTTCATCTTCGGATGGGTGGGCTCGAAATCAACCTCGAAGCCCGCGCGGCGCAGCGCCTCCGAGCAGACGGGGCCGACGGAGGCCACGAGGGTCCGTCCCATCGCCTCGCGAAGCTCCGCCTCGACTCCTTCCTCCCCGGCGACGCGCAGGCAGTGGTCCACCTGGACGGCGTTCGTGAAGACGGTGACGTCGATCTTTCCCGAAGCGAGATCCCGCACCGCGCGGCGAAGCGGTGCCGTGTCCTCGGGGAGGGCCCAGCGATAGATCGGCACGCGGAGGACCCGGGCGCCCCGGGCCTCGAGGCCGCGATTCAGGTCCGGGTTCGGGGCGCCGTACTCCTGGATGGCGATCCGCTTGCCGGACAGCGGGCCCCGCGCGTCGAGCGAGGCCAGGACCTCGCGCCAGGTGTTCGGCTCGGGGACCGCAACGTCCACGCGTGCCCCGATGGCGTGGAGGGCCGCCACGGGCTTGGAGCCGCGGGCGACGACGGTCACCTTCGAGAGCGCCTGCGCGAACGCCGCGGCGGAAAGAACCGGCGCGATCGCCTGCTCGAGCACCCGCGTTCCCACGCCCGTGAGGAAGATCACGACGTCGATCGCTCCATCCCGAAGCGCTTCCGCGAACCGGTTCGCCTCGCCCGCGTCCTCCAGCGGCATCTCGCGCATGGACGGAGCGACGATCGGCTCACCGCCGAGGCGCGCGATGAGCTCCGCCATGGCGGCGGCCTGACGGCTCTCGGGGGAGAAGACGCGGAGCCCGCGCAGGGGCTGCGCGGGAGCGGGACGATCCTTTGTCGCGGAGGGCGTCATGACGGGCGAGACGGTAGCAAGTTCGCGAATCCGTGTCCACGCGGCGGCTTCCATCCCGGCGGCGGGAGTGCTATAGAGATTTCACGCGTTTCCCCCGCGGAGGGTTCGATGAAAGAGATCGTCCGGCAAGGCAGGCCCCTCCCGGCGCCGCCGTTCCGGAATCTCCTCCTGGAGGCGCGGTGGATGGGCGAGTGGCTGGCCGGAGTCGTCTCCGGGAACGCAGGTGATCTCCCGGAAGGGGACGGCCACGGGGTGCTGCTGCTGCCGGGTTTCCTCGCGGGCGACCGATCGCTCGCGCCACTGGCCCGCGTGCTCCGGCGCCTGGGGTACCGCACCTACCGGTCCGGGATCCCGATCAACACCGGCCCCACGCCGGCCACGGTCGAGCGGCTCCGGCGGCGCGTGCCGGAGGTGATCCACCGCTCCGGCGGTCCCATCAGCATCATCGGCCAGAGCCTCGGCGGGATCTACGCGCGCGAGATCGCGCGGCGCACATTCGGCGAGGTCCGGATGGTGATCACGCTCGGGAGCCCCTTCCGCGACTCGGAGAACAGCCGCGCCGCGGGCCTGGCCAACCGGCTCTCGAAGCGGTGGGAGAAGAGCGAGGTCCGGCTCCAGGGCAACCTCTACCAGCCCATCTCCGTGCCGATCACCTGCGTCTACAGCCGCACCGACGGGATCGTCCACTGGCGCGCCTGCGTGGAGGAGCCGGGGCCACGGCGGGAAAACGTCGAGGTCCGCACCAGCCACATCGGCATGTCGGTCCACCCGTCGGTGTTCCGCATCGTGGCCGATCGTCTGGCCCAGCCGCCCGGCCGGTGGCGTCCCTGGCGGCCCGAGGGCGGACGCAGCGGGTCCGCCTGATCCGAGGGGCGTCGGGCCGCCCCGTCCTTCCGGGTGACCCCTTTGCCCGATCTCCGTGACGAGACGCTGCGCATCACGGCCTTCGGACGCGAGGCCCGGGACGGCGTGGTGCGGGTGCGCGCGTGGCGTCCGGCCGAGCGCGTGGCGCGGACGCTCGCCGGCTGGCTCGGCTGCTGGGCCCTCGCCGCGATCACCCTCTTCATCCCCGTCGCCCACATCCTCCTCGTCCCCGGATTTTTCATCGCCGGAATCGTCCTGCTCCTGCGCCGCTCGCGCGAGGACCGTTCTTTCGTTGAAGGGCGCGGCCCTTGCCCGGTCTGCGGGGCGGACCAGACGTTTCGCCTGAGAGGGAAGTTCGTCCTGCCGAAGGAGACCTTCTGCCCCGCCTGCCGCGCGCGCCTCATCCTCGAGCCCAGTGACTGAACGCTCCACCCCCGGCGCTCACCTACCGGCCATCCTCCGGGTTCCCATCGGCGGGGAACAGGAGGGGCGTGCCGGGTCCTTCGACCAGACGCGAGAGGTGCGGGTCGACGCCGGTCCAGCGCCCGATCGCGCGGCACAGCGCGTTCCCGGCGCGGATGGAGGGGCGCTCCAGCCACTCATAGGACAGAAAGGAGATCGAAACGCAGACGATCAGGGAGAGGAGCACGAAGCCCACCGCTCCGAGTGGCCCCACCGGCCCGCCGACGATCCGTCCGCACTGCACGATGAGCGGGATGTGGAGGAGATAGAAGCTGTATGCGATCCGTCCGAGAAAGGCCACGGGCGGCGACGCGAGGAAGGCTGCGACCCCCGGGACGGCCATGGCGCCGATCAGGATCCCGGCGCCGCCGACCCCGGCGAAGATCTGGTTCATCGCCTCCGTGCCTCCATGACGCAGCACGGGAAGGGAGAAGATCGCTACGGAGAGGACCATCAGGATCCTTCCGGACGCCCTGGGCGCGGCGCGCAGGAAGGCGGCGATCCGCGCGCGCCCGGTGTACACCGCGATGCCGAGCGAGAAATGGAGGCCGAAGCCCAGGATCCACGCGTGCGGCCCCCCGACGGACGCGATCGCGAGACCTCCGAAGGACAGAAGGAGAAGGGCGAGCCAGTGGATCCGGATCGCGATGAGCATCATGAAGGGGAGGAGCAGGGAGTAGAACATCTCCACGCCAAGCGACCAGCCCACCGTGAGCTGGCCGTAGGCGGGGCCCGGGAACAGCAGGCTCCGGAGAAGCTGATCGGGCGGGATGTGCGCATTCAGCCATCCGCCGAAGGGCCAGGGGGAAAGGCCCGCGCCCGGCGCGTAGCGGAGGAATCCGAGGCCCCAGGCCAGGAGCACGGCGAAGACGTAGGGAGGATGGATTCGGAAGATGCGCCGGACGTAGAACTGGCCGAGATCGCCCGGGCGGTTTCCTCGGCTTGCGGAGGACGCAAGGACGAAGCCGCTCAGCAGGAAGAAGAGCTGCACCGCGCCGAATGGCTGGAGGAGCACCGTGAGGGGGCTGCCGAAGAGAAGTCGGCGGGTCGACTCGGGGAGAGAGAGTGCTCCGGTCGCATGGGTCAGGAACACCATGAGCGCCGCAATCCCCCGCAGGCCATCAAGCGAGGGAACGTGCCGAATGCCTTTCTCGCCGGCGGTCAACGGCGGCTCCTGGACACAGCGTCGCGGCGAACCTATGCGGTGGGCTCCTCCGGCAGCAGGCCGGCCGCCGCGGCGCCGAGCTCCTGGGGCAGCTCGCGGAGCTGATCCGGAAGCTCACGGATCTGATCGGGCAGCTCGCGGATCTGGTCCGGAAGCTCGCGGAGCTGCTCGACGAGGCGGTCGATCGACGCGTTCACGTGCTCGACGTACTCGTACAGGTGCTTGTGCACGAGGGCGAAGAACACCGCCTCCCGCAAGGCGAGCGGGCGGCGCAGGGCCGTCTGGCCCAGGAGCGAGAGCGTCATCCAGGCACGGCGCGGGGTCGCGCGGATCACGCAGTCGACGAGCGTGCGCCAGAGGATGCGCATGTCCTTGCGTCCCGCCACGAGGCTCCGGGCCGCCTGGCGGCCGCGGGTCGTGATGTACTCCATCGTGCGCCGCCGGTAGTTCCGGTAGTCGTAGAGCCTCGCGAGGAGCTTCTGGTATCCCTCGTACAGCTCCAGACGGCTCATCGCGCTGGGAATCACGTTGGTGAAGACGAACTGATCCCCCACGGTCTCCGCGACGAGGCGCCCCGCCTCCCGCAGCCGCTTGTGCAGCGGGGTCTTCGGCATCGCGTTCAGCATGCCGGTCATCGACACGGGGATCCGCGCATCCTGGATGAAGTGGAACTGTTCCTCGAAGATCGATTCATCGTCATTGTCGAACCCGACGATCATCCCCGCCTCGACCTGGATCCCGTAGGACTGGATGTGGTGCACGTTGTCCAGGAGGTTGCCCCGCATGTTCTGCGTCTTCTTCGTCTCGGCGAGGGAGGCCTTCCGCGGGCTCTCGATCCCGATGAAGATCATCGTGACGCCCGCGTCGCGCAGGAGCCCCAGCAGCTCGTCGTCCTGCGCCACGTTGAGCGAGACCTCCGTCTGGAATTCCATGGGGTAGCCGCGCTCGCGCTGCCAGGTCTCCATCTCGCGGAGCAATTCCTTGGCGAGCTTCTTGTTCCCGATGAAGTTGTCGTCGACGAGGAAGACGCTCTTCATCCCCAGCCGGTGGACCTCCTCGATCTCCGCCATCACCTGCGCCGGGCTCTTGGCCCGCGGCTTTCGCCCGTACATCACGATGATGTCGCAGAACTCGCAGTTGAAGGGGCAGCCCCGCGCGAACTGGATCGTCATGGTCTGGTAGCGGTCGATCTTCAGGAGGTCGAAGCGGGGGAGCGGCGAGTCGAGCATGCTCGGCTTGTCCTGCTGCCGGTACGTTCGCGACCAGCTCCCGGCGGCGTAGTCCTGAAGAAATTGGGGCCAGGTGTACTCCGCCTCGTCCACGAAGAGGACGTCCACCGCGTCCTGGATCTCCTCGGGGCACAGCGACGCGTAGGGGCCCCCCGCCACGACGAACTTCCCCCGCCGCCGGAACTCCCGCGCGATTTCATGGAAGCGCTTCTTGTGGACGATGTATCCGGTCACGCCGACGATGTCCGCGTCGGTGTCGAAGTCGATCGATTCCACGTTCTCGTCGCACAGGACGACCTCGTGCTCCCGGGGCGTGAGGCCCGCCATGGTGGGCAGCGAGAGGTTCGGGAAGACGCATCGCTTGCCCAGGCTCGGCAGGATGCGGTCGAAGGTCCAGAAGGACTCGGGGTTCTTCGGCGCGACGAGGTAGATTTTCATCAGGCCTCCGTGGAAAGGCTTGGAGCGCACACCCTAGAATGCATCGGAGGCCGGGTCAACAGGCTTGAGCGTCGGGCGGGTCAGAACGCGGAGTAGATGAACGGGGCGAAGGCCGGGCTCTCGCCCAGAAGGAGAACGATTCCGAGCAGGAGGCACAGCACGATCAGCGTGCCGAGCCAGATGCGCTTCGGCGAGAAGAGGAAGCGGAACACTTCCTTCGCGAAGCCCGGGCGGGGCTCGGTGTGTGTCAAAGGTGGAACGGGATCGGTCACGCGGTAACCCCCGGAAGCAGGCGGAATGTTCGTAGCATCGGGGGAAGAGAGGCGCAACCGGGGGGCGCTGGGGCCGGCCGGATCCGGACGCTTGCGGTGCCGGCGCGAGGAGCACAGCCGTGACGGAGCTGCGCCGGAGCGGGCGAAGGGTGGCGATGCCGGGGCGGCGTCAGCCGAACGAGGCGACCGCCACGTTCCTGGACCGTGCGAAGGTCCGGCGGTGAAGCTTGATACGCTCGAGTTCCAGGAGCGTGTCGGCAGTCAGGTAGGTCTCCCCGCAATGGGGGCACACAATCGCAGGCACGTTCTCCACGACAAGCAGCTTCGCGCCGCGCCCGTAGCTCCGCGTGACGCGCCGGTCCTGGGCACCTCGGCGGCCACATACATCACAGATGCTTGCTCTCGATTTCATGTCAGTCCACGTAGACGCTCGCGGAGTAGCCCGGTGACTCGCTCAAACGTCGATGTCAGGTGCACCGCGGTCTCATCCGATAAAGAAGAAGCTCAGCGGCGTGTTTTACCGCGTCCCCTTGAGCGTTTGGTTGGGCGTACCGATTGACTCGTATCCGCGAATTCCGGGAAAACCACGGTCTTGCTCTCTGCCCGCGGATACAGGCCGTTGATCTCCTGCTGAATGCCGAGGGTGAGGTCGAGGGCCGTGACAATGCGACAATAGGTCTGGATGTCTCCCAGTTCAAGCCGGCGGTCCTGACGATCCTTCAGCCACTTCTCGCAGACCTGGTAGCCGCCCACCCGGTACGTCCAGACGGCTTCGGGCACCGGAGCGAAATACTGAGTCGCGTTGATGTACACGCGTTGTTCGCCGGACTCGAAGCGCAGGCCCGTCTTCCTGCCCTTGGCGATGCTGCTGTCGCCCCGCCCCTCGAACCGGCAGGCGGGCGGATCGAGTTCGGGCGACTTGAGCAGGTGCAGCGAAGTCAGCCGCGCTCCCAGCGCCGCCAGTTCCGCGAACAATCCCGCGTCCGCAGTCAACGGGACTCGCGGAAAATCCATCCGCAGGAACTCGGCATATTTCTCCCGATAGGCCGGCGCGTACAGTACCGCATAGACGTAGTGGAAAATCTCCTCCGACGTCGGCTCCCGGCCGTGCGCTTTCGCCAGCGCCGCCACCAACTTCGGGTTCAAGTTCGCCCGCCGTTCCGTCGGTTCCTGATGGGCGAAGAGGTCGTCTCGCTTCGCGGAGGGGTAGAGGTAGAGGGGGAACAAGTTGTTGCCGCCTCTTCGATACAGGTTGTACTCCGTGATGCGATCAGCGCAGAAGACGATGTTCCACTCTTCGGGTCCGACTACTTGACCCGCCCGGCCTACCGCTATTCCCAGATTCTCTCCCGCCAGCATGTGGCGCATGACTCTTTCGCGTCTGTGCACGGCTACATTCGGATTGAAGACAGTCCAGCGAGAGTCGAAGGGCCGGTACAGGATCGGAGTAACCTGATCCCGCCATCCGCCATCCGCCAGTTCCTTCTTCGCCCGCTCATAATTCCACTGGCTTTGGCTGCAAAGTTTCCAGATCATGCGAGCCTCGTCCTCAGAACGTGTCTGTAGCAGCATCTGGACCTTGCGCTTCATCTCGTCCATCGACCACGAAATTGCGAATTCATCGTGGGTCGTCACAATTCCTGGAGCGGGGGATCCATTCTCGCGAACACGTCGGCAACTGATGGGAATCGCTGGTAGACCTTCTGGAGGGCTTCATCCGAGGGTTTGAACAGATAGAACCGGGGGTCCGGAGTGATGGACTGCCAATCGGTGATCGATATGTCGTGGCTCTCCAGCCACGCGTACTTCGTTTCGCGGAGTCCCCACTGTTCGGCGGGGCGCACTGTTGTGGACCGGCCGGGTTCTGGGCCGCGCTTCACGAAAAAGGCAATCGCCACGCCCTGACGGATGTCGAAGACGTTCCGGTCAGGGCTACCGTCGGGGCAGGCCTCCTTTTTCAGCAAGTTCCCGTGCAGGTCGAGGATGTAGATGTCGTCGAAGGTCCGCATCAGGCTCTGGCGCATGCCTCGGAAGGTCGGGTTGTCGAGATAGCCGTGATTGGTGATCATTCCCACTACCCCGCGTCCTGCTTGATCGATTTTCCACTGTGCGAAGCGCAGGAACTTTACATAGTCGTCCTGCAACCATTTCGCCTGTGCAGGTCTCTTGAGTTCTGGCACGTCCTTCTTGTAATCCTCGATCAGCCCTCGTATCCAGACGCCCATGTTGCTCGAATGACCGGAGTACGGCGGATTGCCGAGGATGACGAGGATGGGGGTTTGCTTCTTGACCTTCCCGGCGAGGCGGGATTCCTCAGCCAGGGCGGAGAAACCGGGAAGACGGCTCTGTTCGAGCTCTTCGATGTCGAGGGTGTTGGTGAGATAGAAGGGCACACGCTCGTCGTCGTTGAGGCGGTGGCCGAGTTCTTCGAGGAAGAAGCCCATCTTCAGGTGCCCGACCGCATAGGGCGCCATCATCAACTCGAAGGCATAGAAGTTTTTCAGGATGTGCCGGCGGATGAAATCCTCGCGGGCGCCGGCACCGTACTTGCCCTCGAACTCTCGGACCGCCTGCTGAGCGGCCCGGGCGACGAAGGTCATGGTGCCCGCCGCAGGGTCGAGCAGCGTCACGCCGTCTGCGGCGAGGCCGTCGGGTTTCTTGAACTCGGTTTTGAGCAGGCCGTGGAGCGAGCGGACGATGTAGGAGACCACGGGTTCGGGCGTGTAGTAGACGCCCCGGCGTTCGCGCTCCTCGGGGTCGTACTGGGCGAGGAAGGTTTCGTAAAAGTGGATGATGGGGTCGCTGCCTTTGCCCTCTCGGTAGTAGCGGTCGAGGATGCCGGGGGCGTCGGAGACGGCCAGGACTTCGGCGATGTCATCCACGCACCAGGCAAGTTGTTCAGGGAGGTCGCCGAATGAGATGAAGCGAAACAAGTCGCGCAGAACGCCGATGGTGTGCGGGATGTTGTCGAAGGCCGAACGGCGGCTGAAGCCGTTCCTGGCGCGTGTGCGGGCCGCAAACAGGCCGTAGGCGATGGTCTGGGCGAAGAGATCGGCGAAGTCCTCCGGCGTGAGTGAGCCGATGAGGTAGGTCTGGAAAGCCTCGAAGAAACCGGAGAGCGCACCGGGCGCTTCCTGCTCATGTTGAAGCTGCTCCACCACGACGTCGCGGAGGAAGCGCGTGCGCTTGGCCAGCTCGACGGCGAGGGACTCCGCCGTGAAGGTCTTCGGAAGCGAGAATCCCAGGAAGCGGTCGAGCAGGGCGTAGAGCGCGTCCGGCTTTTCGGCGGGCGGAATCGTGCGCAGCTTATTCAGGACCATCGGCCGGGCGGCAAGAACCGTTTCCACGCGTTCGCCGTTCCGATACAACCGGAATTCGAGGAAATTGGTCAGGATGAGGTTGGGGAACGTGGAGCGGTAGCGCCGGAGCTGTTCGGAATCCTCGATCTGGTCGAGTCGTTCTTCGGTCGGCTTCTTGGCCTCCACATAACCGACGATGCGGTCGGTCCCATTCCACAGGCGGAAATCCGGGTTGCCGGCGTCCGTCGGCTGGGGAAGGGTGGTGACCCGGACATCCGGCCGTCCGCTCGTCTTCGCCACCTCGGTCAGCATGTTTTCCAACGTCGAGTAGAAGCTCTCCTCCCGCGCGTCTCCCTGGAGCGCCACCGCGGACAAGTCCTTCAGGTACTTTGAAAACAGGGCCTGCTTGCTCATCTGATTTTTCTCATGACGCCCAACGGATCGGTGCCGCGGCGCTCGATGCGCGGACGATCAACGAGAATTGGAGGATTCCGTAGAATCACCGGTCTCGCAGTCTATCACGCTCGACCGATCAGGAGGACGGGCCTCAGTCTCCGGCGGGCTCAAGCCCTTCTCGATCCACACCCCAACCGAAGGTCGGGGTGGAAAATACGAAAAGGGCACCCCTCGGGGCGCCCTTCGTCGTCCGGATCACGCGTCGCCTCTACCAAACTTGAAGCCCAGCCCATTCGCAGGTCCATGTCGGCCCGGGGGGTCAGGCGCTTCGGCGATGCTTGCCGATGAGCTCACGCACCGCCGGTACGAGTTCGACGGGAACCTCCATGGCGGTGTGCGTGGTTTCTTCGAATGAGGCCTCGTCTTCAGCCACCGCCTCCTCATCGGTCTGTGACTCGTAATGGCCGAGAACCCGCCGAACGCGGTCCTCGTTCCACCCGGGTGGAAAGCGACTCTCTTTTTTCATCTCTTCCTCCTGCGGCGGCGCCGAAGCGCTCGTTTCGCCTTCGGGCCGAGTTCATAGGCCGTGATGACGAATACGGATTCCGGCTCTGGATCCGGAACGTAGATTACTCGAAGATAGCGCCCCACGCGCGTTCTGCCGACCGCCACGCGCGATGCCTCGCGTCCGGCACGATCCTCGAGAGGTCGAGTCAGGATCTCTCGGACTTCCTCCTTGCTTATTCCATGGCGGTAGATGTGAGGCTCGCCGGATTCCGGGTCGATGTAGAACCGCACTTCCACGCGCCATCTCACCGAAATCCGCTAACGCGAATTGGATCGTTGCATCGAGTCCACTGGCTCCGAACTCTATCACGCCTGACCGACACGGAGCATTGATTTCATCCTCCGGCAACCTCAAGCCATTCTCGCGTGCCACCCCGCGCGGCGGCTGTGACGGCAAACACGCGAAGGGCGCCCCCACGGGCGCCCTTCGTCTTCCGGATGAAGCGCAGTCTCACTTCAGATACGGCGCCGCCTCGATCGGCTTGATCTCCCCGTAGCGTGTGATGGGGTGGAACAGATCCAGCGCCACGCGATCGTCGCTCGTGATGCCGCGGGTGCGATCCGGGAGCAGGTGGTCCTTCGCGAACCAGGCGGCGATGAGTGCCTTGCGCGCGAGTCCGCGGTGCTCGAGCTCCCAGGTCGCCTCGTCGAGGAGCAGCGCACCCTGCAGCACGTCGGCGAAGAGGTTCGCCAGGCGCCGGGCCCGGAGCTTCACCATCTCGGGCTCCGCCGTGGGGAGCCAGGTCAGCGCCTCCATGAGCGCGTTGAACGCCGACTTCACGCCCTCCTTCGGGATGCGCAGGAGCGGATCCGTGGCGCGCTTGAGCGCCGCATCGATGAACGCGAGGCCTCCCTCGTGGGCCTGCTCCTTGGCCATGGACCGCAGCACGTCCAGCGCGAGCACGTTCTCCGGTCCCTCCCAGATCGTGTGGCACTGCGCGTCGCGAAGCTGGCGCGCCGTGGGCCAGTCCTCGATGTAGCCGTTCCCGCCGAGGATCTCGACGGCGGCCGAGGCCACGTCGATCCCCCGTCGCGTGCAGCGGATCTTGGCCAGCGGCACGAGGATCCGCAGGAGCTGCGTCTCGCCCGGCACGGCCTCCCAGCCGTCGGCGAGGAGCGAGGTGGCCTTGAAGATCATCGCCGCGCCTGCCTCGCTCTCGACGAGCATGCGGATCAGATCCTCCCGCACCATCCCGTGGTCCTCGAGCTTCTTCCCGAAGGCCTCCCGCTTCGTGGCGTACACCGCCGCGTCAAGGAACGCGCGCCGCATGATCCCGGCGCCCATGGCCGCCACGCCCAGGCGCGAGTCGGTCACCATCTCCATCATCCGATTGATCCCGCGCCCGTCCAGCGCGTCCCCCTTCTCGCCGGCGAGGAGATAGGCCACCGCGTTGTCGAAATCGACCTCGCCCGTCGGGACGGCCCTCGTGCCCAGCTTGTCCTTGATCCGCCGGATGCGCACGCCGTTGGGCGTTCCGTCCTCGAGGAACTTCGGCACGACGAAGAGCGCGACCCCCTTGATCCCCGCGGGCGCGCCCTCGGGGCGGGCGAGCGTCGCGATCGCCTTGGCGTCGACGTTCGAGCAGAACCACTTGAAGCCCGACAGGCGCCACGCCTTTCCGTCGAAGCGCGCCGTCGTCGTTATCGCGCCCACGTCGGAGCCGCCCTCGCGCTCCGTCATGAACATCGCGCCATCCCAGCCCGCGTCGTAGTCCATCTTCCGGAGCATGGGCAGGAAGAGCGCCTTCGTGGCCTCGTCGCCGTGGCGCTCCACCAGCCTGCCAACGCCGTTCG
>JBGPLH010000002.1:0-25543 GCA_041486365.1 Thermodesulfobacteriota bacterium
ACTTATTGACTTATCGCTTCCGATGACTCACCTGCCCCCCGCCCGTCCCTATCGCTGAAATCCATCCCCCGCGATGCTTGGAAGTGGAGGTGGGGGAGAGCTGCTGGCACGGGGAGTGCTTTGTGATCGAGGGCGGAGGCGAATCGGGATGAGGGATCAAGGAAGAAGGGTGCCTTGCTCCCGGTGAGGATATCCTGGCGGGCCTCTGCAACCTGGCCGAAAACGCCGGGGTCCGTTGGCCCTCGTTCGCCGTGATCGGCACACCGGTCTGCCACGAGACAGACGTGAGCAGGGTGAGCCTTTTCGGCATTGCAGGCCGGACCGGACCCATCGCGCGCGGGCGGCACATGATTGCGTTCCCGACGGTCGCAGGGGCTGCGGGACGCTGGCCGAGCCGGGGGCACCCCTGGGTCGCGCTCCGGCCGCGCCTCACCAGGGCGTCGTGCGGGTGCGCGGGGAGAGCCAGGGAGACGCTGATTTGGCCCGGCCGGGTCGCAGGCCGGCCCGAAAAGCGCTGCAAAAGTCAATAAGTCAAGCCTGACCCCCGATCGCCCCCGTTGACAGTCCCGAGATCCGGCTGCTAGTTTCCCTCCAAATGGATGAATGACGCTTCAGTCGCGAGGCCCGTTCCGACCGGGTCACCCCGTGGGTCCCGAGTCCCCTTGAAACGAGGTCGGCGATGCACCGTCCGCGGCGGACGGGCGTCAGCCACCCGCCACACCGAGGTAGAGACATGTCCGAGGCATTCATCATCGACGCGGTACGCACCCCCCGTGGGAAGAGGAAGGGCTCCTTCGCCCTCATGCACCCGGTCGACCTTGCGGCGGCGCCTCTGAACGCCCTCGCCGATCGCAACAAGAACGTCGACCTGCGCGAGATCGAGGACGTGGTCTACGGCTGCGTGACCGAGACCGGCGAGCAGGGCTCCGACATCGCGCGGGCGGCCGTGCTGGCCTCCGGTTGGCCGATCGACGTGTCCGGCGTCACCCTTAACCGCTTCTGCGGCTCAGGCCAGCAGGCCTGCAACTTCGCGGCCCAGGCCGTGATGAGCGGCACGTTCGACCTGGTCGTGGCCGGCGGCATCGAGCACATGACCCGCGTCCCGATGGGCTCCGACATGGGCCCGATGTCCGAAAAGCTCACCACGCGGTTCCCCGACCTGGTGCCCCAGGGCCTCTCGGCGGAGATGATCGCCGAGAAGTGGAACATGAGCCGCGAGGAGGTCGACGAGTTCGCCCTCGAGAGCCAGCGAAAGGCCGCGAAGGCGTGGGAGGAGAACCGGTTCAAGAAATCGATCATCCCGGTGGAAGCCCCCGTCGAGGGAGGCGGCACGAAGGTGGTGGATCGCGACGAGCACCTGCGGCCCCAGACGACGATCGAGGGGCTCGGGAAGCTGCAGCCCTCCTTCAGGCCGGACGGCAGGATGACCGCCGGGAACTCGAGCGGCATCGTCGACGGCTCGGCGGCCGTGCTCATCGCGAGCGGGAAGGCCGTGAAGGACTACGGCCTCACGCCGCGCGCGCGGTTCCTGTCGATGAGCGTCGTGGGGACCGACCCGGTGATCATGCTCACGGGCCCGATCCCCTCCACACAGAAGGCCCTGAAGAAGGCCGGCCTCAAGGCGAGCGACATCGATCTCTACGAGATCAACGAGGCCTTCGCCCCGGTGCCCCTCATCACGATTCGCGAGGTCGGAATCGATCCCGCCCGTGTGAACGTGAACGGGGGCGCCATCGCCCTCGGCCATCCCCTGGGCGCCACGGGCGCGATGCTGATCGGCACGCTCGTGGACGAGCTGGAGCGCACGAAGAAGCGCTACGGCCTGGCGACGATGTGTATCGGCTTCGGGATGGGCATCGCGACGATCATCGAGCGCCTCTGATCCCGACGAGAACGGAAACGGCGAGCGCCGGAGGCCTTTTCGCTCCGGCGCTCGGTTTTTCGGAGCCTTGCCCGGGCTCACGGCGGGGTGCTAGCCTGCCGGGGCGCCTTTGCTCCCGGAGATCCCATGCCGCGCCTGGCCGCCATCGACGTCGGCACGAACACGGTGCTCCTGTGTGTGGCGGATCGCGGGTCCGCGGGACTCACGCAGGTCGCCGACAGCGCGATCATCACGCGGCTGGGACAGGGGCTCGATCGATCCGGCGAGTTGCACCCGGAGGCGATGGCCCGCACGCTCGCGGCGCTCGAGCGGCACCTCGCGGAGGCCAGGGCCGCGGGGGCCTTGCGCGTCGCGGCGGTGAGCACGGCGGCCCTCAGGCGCGCGGGCAATGCGGGCCTCTTCCTCGAGGAGGCGAAGCGGCGCCTGGATCTTGAGGTGGCGGTTATCTCCGGGGAGGAGGAAGCGTCGCTCGCCTTCGAGGGAGTCGCGCGCGGTTGGGAGGAGGAGGGGCGATCCGCCGGACGCCTGCTCGTGCTCGACATCGGCGGCGGGAGCACGGAGTTCATCGCGGGGGAGGGGCGGCGCGTCGACTGGGCGCGGAGCCTGGAGGTGGGCTCCGTACGGCTCACGGAGCGCTTCCTGATTGACGACCCGCCGCGCGCGGGGCAGCTCCAGGCGCTTGCCGGACACGTGCGCGGCGCGCTCGCGGCGCTTCCGGACCCGCCCGGATCGGGGCCCATCGAGCTCGTCGGGATCGCCGGGACCAACACGACGCTTGCCGCCATGAAGGCGGGCCTCCGGGTCTACGACGCCGAGGCGATCCGGCGAACACCGGTCGCGGGCGGGGATCTGGACGGGCTGATCGCGCGTCTCGCCGGGCTGTCCTCCGCGCAGCGGCTCGCGCTTCCGGGCCTGGAGCCCGGGCGGGAGGACGTGATCCTCGCGGGTGCGGTGATCGCCCGGGAGGCGCTGGCGCGGTTCGGCATGGCCGCGATGGCCGTTTCCGATCGCGGCGTGCGGCACGGCGTGATCTACCGGATGGCGATCGACGAAGACGCCTGAACGAGCTGGAATCGCGGATGCGGGAAGCCGGAGGCACGCGGCTTTCGATGGTTCGCTGAACAGGAGGGATGATGGATTTCTCGATTCCCGAAGAGGTGCGGATGATCCTCGACGCGCACAGGAAGTTCGTCGAGACCGAGCTGCTCCCCCTCGAGCGGAAGCACGGCCTGGACAAGCGCGATCCGGACGAGGAGCTGCCCCAGGATGTCGTGAGAGAGGTGCGGCGCCGCTCCGGCGAGCTCGGGTTCTACGGAATCTTCATGCCGGAGGAGGTCGGCGGCGGGGGGCTCGACAACGTCGGCACGAACCTCTTGCGCGAGCAGGCTTTCTCCTACGGCTCCCCGCTCGCGGCCATCTCGCTCGCGGGCCCGGAGGGGCCGAGCCTGATCCTCATGGACGCCACCGATGAGCAGAAGAAGAAGTTCGTCGAGCCCCTCACGCGAGGGCGGATCTCGAGCTGCTTCGCCCTCACGGAGCCCGGCGCGGGCTCCGACGCCCAGGCGATCCGGACGCGCGCCGTGAAGGACGACGATCACTACGTGCTCAACGGCCAGAAGGTCTTCATCACGAACGGCGCCTACGCCGACTTCGCCATCGTGTTCGCGGTCACGGACCCGGAGAAGAAGGGACGCGGCGGGATCTCGGTGTTCCTCGTGGAGCGCGGGACGCCGGGTTTCAAGGTGGGCCGCCCCAACGTGGGCATGGTCGGGGGCGGCACGCAGGTGGAGCTCATCTTCGAGGATTGCCGCGTCCCGGCCGCGAACCTGCTGGGCGCCGAGGGCTGGGCCTTCGCGAGCGCGATGCGCTTCCTCGGCGCGGGCCGGCTCTCGATCGCGGCCCTGTGCCTCGGGATCGCGCAGTACCTCCTGCGTCGCTCGACGGAATACGCGAAGCAGCGGGAGACCTTCGGGCGGGCCATCGCGGAGCGGCAGGCTATCCAGTGGATGCTCGCCGACATGGCCACGGAACTGTACGCCGCCCGGAACATGGTTTACCACGCGTCCTGGAAGTGCGACCAGGGCGACCCGATCATCACCGAGGCATCGATGTGCAAGTACTACGCCACCGAGATGGTGAACCGGGTCGCGGATCACGCCGTCCAGATCCATGGCGGCATGGGCTGGATGCGGGAGCTGGACATCGAGCGATTCTACCGGCAGGTGAGGGTGCTCCGCATCGTGGAGGGGACGAGCGAGGTCCAGAAGATGATCATCTCGCGCGCGCTGCTCTCGACCTGACTGGCCGGAGGCCCTCCCAGGCCGCGGGGGCCCGGCAGACCCTCCTTCCTCGACCTTCGGACTCCGCATGCGCCGAGGCGTCCTCGCCTGCGTGGCACTCGCCCTCCTGGGCGTGGCCGCGTTCATGCCGGTCCTCGGCGCGGACTTCACCAATTGGGACGACCTCGCCTCCGTCGTCGAGAATCCGCGCATCGCGAGGCTCTCGCCCGACAACCTTCTCGCGATGTGGCGCGGGCCCGGCGCGATCCTGGTCGGGCTCTATATTCCCGTCACCCAGACTTCCTTTGCGATGGATCGGGCGCTCTTCGGTCCGGGCCCCGTGGGATTCCACGCGGTGAACGTGGCGCTTCACGTCGCGGCGGGGATGGTCCTGTTCCTCTTCCTGCGCGCGTTCCTCGAAAGCGCCCTCGCGGCCTTCCTGGTGGCCGCGGTGTTCGTGGTCCATCCCGCGCAGGTGGAGAGCGTCGCGTGGATCTCCGAGCGAAAGTCGGTCCTGTCGGGGCTGCTCGTCTTTCTGGCCCTGCACCTCTATGTTCGCCGGACCTCGGCGGGACCCCGCGCGTTTTCCTTCCGGGCCGAATGGCCGGCCTTGCTTCTGACGGCGCTCGCCCTCCTCGCGAAGCCTATCGCCGTCGTGATCCCTCCGATCCTCGCGGTGCTCGACCTCACGCGGCCGGGCGCCCGGGCGGGCCATCGGGAATGGGTCGGCCCTCAGTTCGCCCGGGATCTCTGGCGATCCGGGATCTCGAAGACGCCCTACCTCCTTCTGGCCGCCGCCGCGACGGCCGCGACGATTGCGGGGCACGGGCTGCAGGGCGGCCTCCCGGAGGAGCCGCGCGATCCCCTCTCGGTCGTGGCGACCATGCTCTCCGTCGTCCCCCGCTATCTCCGGATAGCGCTCTTCCCGACTTCCCTCAGCGCCATCGATACGCCGCCCGTCCTCCATTCGCTCGCCGCTCCGGGCGCGGTCGCGGGGCTCGCGCTGCTCCTCGGCGGCGGCGCGGCGGTGCTCCACGTCGCGCGGCGCTCGCGCGTCACCGCGTTCTTCTCGGTCTGGGCGCTCGCGGCGATCCTGCCGGTCTCGAACGTCGTCCAGCTCGACGTCTACATGGCCGACCGCTACCTGTACCTCCCCATAGTGGCGCTGGCGGCGCCCATGGCGCTTGCGCTCGTGGGCGCGATCGAGTCCCGGGGCCGCGCGCTCGCGGGCGCGGCCTGCGCGGTCCTGGCGATCCTCTGCTTCACGGCGCTGTCCAACGGGCGCTCGCGGGTGTGGCACGACAGCCTCTCGTTGTGGACGGACACGATCGCGAAATCTCCGGGCGCTTCCAAGGCGCACAACAACCTCGGCCTCGAAATCCTGAAGGGCGGCGACGCGGAGGGGGCGGAGGCGCACTTCCGGGAAGCCGTTCGCCTCGAGGGAGCGGCGGACGCGTGGCTCAACCTCGGGATCGCCCTGTCGCAGCAGGGGCGCGCGGCGGACGCGCTCGCGGCCTTCGATCGCGGTCGAAAGAGATGGCCCGGGATGCCGGATGTGGATTTCTGGCGCGGGCGGATGCTCCTCGCACTCGGCCACCCGGAGGATGCGGGGGCGGCCTACCGCGCGGAGATCGCGCGCCGCCCCGGCTTCGTGCCGGCGTGGATCGATCTGGCCACGGTGCTCGCGGCGCAGGGAAGGCTCGAAGACGCGCTCGACGCAAGCGAGCGGGCGGCCACGATCGAGCCCGATAACCCGGAGGCGTTGCTCAACGTGGGGCTCCTGCGCTGGCAGGTTCGCCGGGACGCCGCCGGCGCCCGGTCGGCCCTCGAGCGAAGTCTCGCGCTCGCGCCGGGCCAGCCGAAAGCTGCGCTGATCCGCCAGCTTCTATCCGGGCTGCCGCCTTCGCCCGGCGTCCACCCTTGACAGGGATCCCCCCGGCGCTAGCCTGTCGCCCTCTAAAGCGGGCCGAGGCCGCGTCGACTCTCACCCTGAGCGCCGCGGGTGCCGTCACGAAGGAGACTCCCAGGCGCGTTCTTCGCGAAACCGGCGGAGCGCGCCCATTGCCATGGAAAAAACCGACTTAAGCCGGCTCGGGTCGACCCTCTGCTGGGCCGTGGTGTTCGCGGACATCGGCACGAGCGTCTACTACGTGCCCGGCATTCTCCAGGGGCAGGTCGGCGCGCTCGCGCCGGCCTTCGTGCTCCTCACTTCCCTCGGTTTCATCCTCCTCGCGGCGAAGTACGCGGAGATTGCAGCCCGTTACAGCGACGGCGGCGGCGTGGTGGCCGTGGCTTCCGACGCCTTCGGCCCCTTCATCGGGTGCCTGGGCGGGATCCTGATCACCATCGACTACTTCCTGACCATTGCCATCAGCTCCGTGAGCGGTTTCCAGTATCTCGACCATCTCATCCCCCTGGGAGGGCTTCTCGAGCCCGCGGTGATCCTCGCGCTGCTATTTCTCGGGCTCCTGAACTGGGTGGGGATCAAGGAGTCGGCCCGCACTTCCGCGATCGTCGCGATCGCGGCCCTCGTGGTGGATCTCATCGTCCTCGGGATCACGGGCGCCCAGCTCGACCGCGCCCAGTGGTCGCTCGTGTTCGAGAGCCTCGTGGGATTGCGCAACATCTCGCTCGTCCATGGGCTCGTCGGCTTCGGGAGCGCCTGGCTCGCATTCAGCGGCCTGGAGTCCATCAGCCAGCTGTCTCCCGCCATGATGGAGCCCCGCTCGAAGGTGGCGCGGCGGGCGATGTCCCTGGTGGTGCTGAGCGTCCTCGTCACGGTGCCGTTGCTCACGGCCTTCTCCATCGCGCTGCTCGCGGCGCAGAAGGTGAACCCCGATCGCTTCGTGAGCGAGCTGGGTTTTGCCTATGGCGGGATGCCGCTCCAGGTGGCCGTGGTGGTGACGGCCGGGTCGTTGCTGCTGTTCGCCTCCAACACGGCCATCATCGGCGCCTATCACGTCTTCGTGGCGCTCGCGCGCAAGGGCTACATGCCCGCGCGCGTGGCCGCCCTCAACCGGAAGTTCGGCACCCCCCACACGGCCATCGGGATCGCGGTCCTGGTCCCGCTCGCCATCGTGGTCGCGACGCGCGGCCGGATGGATCTCCTCGGCGACATGTACGCCTTCGGCCTGCTGGGCGCCTTCTGCCTCTCGTCGATCGGGCTCGATCGGATCCGATGGATCGAGGGGCGCCGCGGGCTCGTCGCGTGGATCGGTTTTGCGACGACGCTCATGGTGTTCACGGCCTGGACGACGAACCTCTTCGTGAAGGGCCTCGCGACGGCCTTCGGCGTCATCGCCACCGTGATCGGCATGGGCGTGGCGGTGGGCACGCGCCGGGGCTGGTTCGACCGCATCATCGGAGCGGTCCCCTACTTCACCGCCGAGGAGGCCGAGACGATGGCCGCGCAGCTCCCGACCGCGGCGCGAATCGTGACCCTCCCGGAGGCGGTAAATCTGCTCCCCCTGTACAGGCCCTCCACGCTCGTGGCGGTCCGCGGCCCCAATCCCCGTCTCCTGCGGGAGGCCCTGCTCCGCGTTCGCGGCCGCGGCGAGTCGATCCTGGCCATCCTGTACGTGGACGAGATCCCGGGACCCTTCTACCCATCCCTGATCGGTCCGTCGGAGGAGGCGCGGGAGGTGCTCGGCAAGATGGTGCGCGCGCTCGACAAGGAAGAGATCCAGGTGATCCCCATCTGGCGGATGGGGCACGACGCCGGGACCTCGATCGCGGGCGCCGCCGTCGATCTCGGCGTGGACGCGGTGATGGTGGGCACGAGCCAGCGCAGCGCGCTCTGGCACCTCGTGCGCGGGGACGTGCTCCGCAAGCTCCTGCGGGCGCTGCCGGAGTCGATCCGGCTCGTCATCTGTAACTAGCGCCGGTACGGCGCTTGTAACTAGCGCCGGCGCGGGGCTTGTAGCGGGCGTCGGCGCGGCGATGGTCGCGTGCCGCCACGGCAGGTCGCAAGAAGAAAGCCCCCGCCGGTGCGGGGGCCTCTTCATTCGTTGCCGGTGATGGAGCCGGGGGACGCCTCAGCCGCCCAGACCGTCGAGAACCCGGAGCAGCTCGTCGTCGTCGGGGCGCATGAGCGCGATCGGCTCCACGTCCTTGTGGCGCACCGTGCCGGTCTTGTCGATCACGAAGGTGGCGCGCTTCGTGTGGATCCCGAGGGGACCGAGCACGCCGAAGGCCTTGGCGATCTCCTTCTTGTCGTCGGCCAGGATCGGGAAGTTCAGCCCGAGCTTCTCGGCGAACTTCTTCTTCGATTCCTGGGACTGCACCGAGACGCCAAGCACCTGGGCCCCCTTGCTCTGGAAGCGCCCGAGGTCGTCCCGGAAGGAGCAGAGCTCCTTCGTGCAGACCGGCGTGAAGTCGGCCGGATAGAAGGCCAGGATCACGTTGGCCTTCCCGCGGTAGTCGGACAGCCGGACCATCTTTCCGTTCTGGTCGATCAGCTCGAAGTCGGGGGCCTTCTGGCCCACCTCGACGCTCATGGATGCCTCCTGGGTCCGCCCGCCGGGTATACGGCGGGGCTCGCGGGAAGAGGGCCGGCCGGGCGCGAGGATCGCGCCCGTCGCGGGGCGGGGAGGCCCGCCGCGAGAGACCGGCGGGCAGGGGAGGGGAGCCTACTCGTCGGTGTCGAAATCCTCGTCGAGCTCGTCCTCCTCATCGAAATCCTCGTCGTCCACGTCCGGCTCGATGTCCTCGCTCGAGCAGAAGGGGCACGACTGGAAGTCGCCCTCTCCCTCCTCGAGATAGAATTTCTTGTGACAGTAGAGGCAGTAGTAGTTCATGGGATCGCCCGACAGGACCGTGAAAGCTCCGGAGCGGGGCGCGCCGGTGGTCCCGTGCGAAGACGGGGCCGACCCTGTCCAGACAAAGTCCCCGACCGGTCCGGGGCCATCCTAGGGCGTGCGCGGGGGCGATGTCAACGAATCGCCCGTGACGCGGCTCCGTCGCACGCGTGTCCTCGCGATGGAGGAGAGCCGGGCCATCACCGGCGCGCCGGTCCCCGCGCCGAAGCGATCGCCTGCGGCTCGGGGAGAGAGTGGGATACCCCGTCGACTTGCGTCGCCTCACCCCCGGCGGCGTGGCTTGCATGATCGAGCCCGAGGTCATCGCGACGGCGCCCTTTCGGCCGCGCGACCGCCGGGCGCCGTCCCCCGGATCCCGCACCCGCGATCCCCGGCACTTCAGGTTGACACCCCCCTCCATGCGGGCCATACTCCGGCCCTCCCGAGGAGACTCTAACCGGATGAACCGTCGGACAAATTTCCTCTTCATGCGCCGTCTTGGGCTGTTCCTGGCGGCGCTGGGCGTGCTGGTTGGGTTCGGCGGCCCCTGGTCCCCAGTCGACTCCTGGGCGGCACGGTCCGACGGCGCTGGCGCGGACCCATCCCAGGTCCTTCTGCTCCCCGCCAGGTCGCCCGGACCAGACCCCGGTCCCGTCCTTCTCAGCCAGGCAGGTCCCGCGGTCCCCGACGGGCTCACGGTCCTTTCCCCCCACGACACCCCCGTTTCCCTCATCTCGCTTTCCGTCCCGCCACCGGACGCGTCGCCGACCGGCTCGGCCCGCAGGGCCGCGGTGGCATGGAAGGCGTCCGTTCTGAACCGCATCCGACTCGAAGCGCACGCGCCTCCGACCCTTCTCTGAGCGGCGCGCGCCCAGGCCCCTCCGCGCCGTCCTGACTCGGGACGGCCGAAGCCCCCCCCAGGAAAACGTCCCGGGAGTGCCCGCGCGCGCGGGATCCCGGGCGGACATCCGGCGTTCCGGAGTCCGCGCCCGGCCCCGGCGCCGCAGGCCGTGGAACGCCCCTTTCAGACTCTGCGGGAGATCCCAAGATGCTGAAGTCGATTCGCTGGCGGTATACCGCGCTCGCGCTGCTCACGGCGCTCTCGCTCGTGTACCTCTCGCCGTCCCTCTTCGCGAATCTGCCCGAGCCGCTTCGAAAGCTCGTGGGGGAGAAGGGCCTGAACCTCGGCCTCGACCTGCGCGGCGGAATCCACCTCGTGCTCGAGGTGGATCTTCCCAAGGCCGTGGACAACGCGCTCGTTGAGCTGCGCCCCGACATGTCGAAAGCGCTGGAGCAGGCGGGGTTGAAGCCGCTCAAGGTGGAGGGGCCGGATGGCGGCCGTCTCACCTTCGTGTTCCCGGAGGGGGCGGACACGCGCAAGGCCACCGACACGCTCGGGCGCGTCTCGCCGGATCTGCGCACGGTGTCCACAACCACCGCCGGCGGCCAGGCGCGGGTCGTGATCGCCCTCAAGGCCGACGTGGTGCATGGCATCGAGTCGAACTCGATCGCGCAGGCCCTCGAGGTGATCCGCAACCGCGTGGATCTGTTCGGCGTGGCCGAGCCGCTCATCGTGCGGCAGGGGACGAACCAGATCGTCGTGCAGCTCCCGGGGATCAAGGACCCGCAGCGGGCCATCGATCTGATCGGACGCACGGCCCAGCTCGAGTTCAAGAAGGTGTCCGAGGCGAGCGTGGACACCGCGGGGCTCGTCGAGCAGGCCCGCCGCGATGGGAAGATCCCCGCGGGCGCCACGGGCGAGCAGATCACGAAGGCGCTGGCGGGCCAGATCCCGGAGGGGACGGAAGTCCTCCCCATCCGCGAGCGGGATCCCCAGACCGGCGTCACGACGACGACCTACATCCTGCTCGAGCAGCCGCTCCTGATGGCCGGATCGGCCGTGAAGGGGGCCCGGCTGTCCTTCGAGCCGAACACCGGGGAGGCCTACGTTCTCGTCGACTTCACGCCGGTGGGGGCCAGGACCTTCGACCAGATCACGGCGGCGAACGTGGGCAAGCGGCTCGCCATCGTCCTGGACGGGGTCGTGCAGTCGGCCCCGACGATCCAGGAGCGGATCTCCCGGGGCAAGGCGCAGATCACCGGCTCCTTCACGACCGACGAGGCCCATGACCTCGCGATCGTGCTCCGGGCGGGCGCTCTTCCGGCGCCGGTGAAGATCGTGCAGAACCTCATCGTGGGGCCGAGCCTGGGCCGTGACTCGATCCGGCAGGGCTGGATCAGCGGGCTCCTCGGCACGGCGCTCGTGGTCGGCTTCATGATCATCTACTACCGGCTGTCGGGCGTGATCGCGAACTTCGCGCTGTTCCTGAACGTGGTCTACCTGCTCGGCGCGCTCGCGATGTTCGGCGCGACGCTCACGCTCCCCGGAATCGCCGGCATCATCCTCGGGATCGGCATGGCGGTGGACTCGAACGTGCTGATCTTCGAGCGCATGCGGGAGGAGTTCGCCCTCGGGAAGACCGTGCGCGCCGGCGTGAACGCCGGCTACGAGAAGGCGTTCTGGACCATCGTCGATTCGCACGTGACGACCCTGATCACGGCCCTCGTCCTCTTCATGTTCGGCACGGGGCCCATCAAGGGCTTCGCCGTCACGCTGTCGATCGGCGTGGTCTTCAACCTCTTCACCTCGCTCGTCGGCACGCGCGTCGTGTACGACTATCTGCACACGAAGGGCCTGCCGCGGGCCCTGCGCTTCGGTCAGATCCTCGGCAAGACGAACATCGACTTCATCGGCCTGCGCCGCTATGCGTTCCTGGCCACCGGGCTCCTCATGCTCCTGGGCGCGCTGGCCTTCGTGCAGATCGAGCGGGGCCGGGCGAACCTCGGGATAGACTTCGCGGGCGGCACGCTCGTGCAGATGAAGTTCGACAAGCCCGTGAAGACCGAGACGGCCCGCCGCGCGCTGTTCGATCGTGGGATCCGGGACGCCGAGCTACAGATGATCGAGTCGGAGAACATCCTGATCGTGCGCGTGAAGCGCAGCGAGGAATCGGGCGCGGGCGTCCTGGCGAACCGGATCGTGGACACGCTCCGGAGCGCGCTCCCCGGGAACCCCCCGGCGGTGCAGTCCAAGACGGAGATAGGCCCCACGATCGGCGCGAAGCTCAAGACGGACGCGGTCAAGGCGGTGCTCTTCTCCCTGATTGCGATCATCGTCTACCTCGCCTTCCGCTTCGACCTCGCCTTCGGCGTGGCCGCGGCCATCGCCACGCTCCACGACGTGCTCGCGGTGCTGGGGATCTTCTACCTGCTGAACAAGGAGATCACGCTCCTCGTGGTCACGGCGCTCCTGACGCTGGCGGGTTACAGCCTCACCGATACGGTCGTGGTGTTCGACCGGATCCGGGAGAACCTGCGCAAGATGAAGCGGGCGGACCTGGGCGAGGTGATCAACGCGAGCGTGAACGAGGTGCTGAGCCGCACCATCGTGACATCCTTCACGGTCTTCCTGGTGCTGCTCGCGCTCTTCTTCTTCGGCGGGGTCGTGATCCACGATTTCGCCTTCGCGCTCCTGGTCGGCGTGATCGTGGGGGTGTATTCCTCCGTCTTCGTCGCCAGCCCGATCCTGTACGCCTGGCGCTCGCGGGCCCCGAAGCCGCTGGCACAGGAGGGCGGCGGATCGGATCGCCGGCGCAATCGGGCAAACCAGCAGCGGGCCCGAGGGTAGGCGGCCGGACGGCGGGGCAGGGGGCTTCATGCGCAGGGACTTCTACACATGGATCGCGGGCTGGATCTACCGGCACGACCTGGCGATCCTGGCCGTTGCGGTCGCGGTGTCGCTGGCGAGCGTGGTGGCGGTCCAGCGGCTGCCCGTGAAGACGGACATCGCCGGCCTCCTCCCGAAGGATCAGCCGAGCGTCGTGGAGTTGCGCCGCGTCGTGCAGAAGCTCGGCGGCGTGGGACAGCTGCTCGTTCTCGTCACCCCGCCCGACATCGCCTCCGGCGAGCACTTCGTGTCGGTGCTGGGACCCGTGCTGGCGAAGAACCCGATCATCAACAACGTCGACTACCGGCGCGACAAGTCATTCTTCGAGCGTTACCGCTTTCTCTTCGTCGATATCGGCGACCTGCGCGTGATCCGCGACCGTCTGTCCGCGAAAGTAACCGACATCAAGGAGAACCAGCTCCCCTTCGTGCTCCGCTCGATCCGCACGCCCGAGGGCAAGCCCCGGGTGGAGGTGATCCTGAAGCAGCGCAGGATGGCGCTGCCCGAGGGGGCCCTGCAAAAGCAGGTCGCGGAGCTGCGCGCCTCCTTCGACGACATCGAGAAGAAGTACAAGGGGACCCCGCACGACGAATTCTTCGCGAGCAAGGACCACAGGACCTACATGATCGCCCTGTACCCCAAGGGGCAATCCACGGACGTCGGGTTCGCCCGGGACATGCTCGCGCGCGTGGACGCGGTGGTGAAGCGCGTGAACGAGGAGCAGTTCGGCGGGGCGATGAAGATCGAGTACGGAGGGACCTTCAAGACCGCCATCGACGACTACTCCACCGTGATGCACGACGTGGAGCGCGCCACGATCATCACCGTGGTGGCCCTGGTGCTCCTGCTCACGCTCACCTTCCGGCAGCCGCTGATCGTCTTCCTGCTGGGGATCCCGCAGGTGATGGCGGTGCTGTGGACCTTCGCGCTGGCGTACCTGCTCGTCGGGAGCCTGAATGTCTTCACGGTGTTCCTCTTCAACATCCTCTTCGGCGTGGGGATCGAGTTCGGAATCCAGATGTACTCCCGCTACGCGGAGGAGCGCCGCGGCGGCACGCCGGTGGAGCAGAGCCTCGCCCGGGTGCTGGAGCACACCTGGTCGGCCTGCCTCACGGCCGCCACGGTGGCGGGATTCGCCTTCTTCTCGCTCACGATCACGAAGTTCAAGGGGTTCTCCGAGTTCGGCCTGATCTCGGGGATCGGGATCTTCCTCGCGCTTTTCGCGATGATCGTCGGGTTCTGCCCGCTGGCCGTGCGGCTGGAGAAGCTCGGGTGGCTGCGCGTGGCGCGGGGCGCCCGCCCCCTCCCGGCGCGGCCCGCGGCGACGCCCAGGATCGCGCGGGCGCTCCCCTACACGCGCCCCGTTCTGATCGCGAGCGCGGCGATCACGGCGCTCTGCCTCCTGGGCGCCACGCGGATCTCCTTCGACTACGATCTTTCGAAGCTCAAGGCCTCCAATCCCCACGCCCTGGCCCTCGAGCGCCGCATCGCGAGCGTCTTCAACCTCTCGCTCACGCCCGCGGCCGTCATCGCGCCGGACCGGGAGCGCCTCACCGAGGTCGTGGCCGCACTCCGGGCGCGGGCGAAGAGCCCGGGCGGGAGCACGATCGACACGGTCAGGTCCCTGGAGTCGGTGATCCCGCCGGACCAGGCCGCCAGGCTGCGCATGCTCGGGCAGATCCGCGCCCTCCTGGGCGACGATCTCTTCAAGCTGGCCTCCCCCGAACAGCGCCGCGAGATCGAATCCCTCCGGACGAGCATGAACCTGCAGCCGGTGCGCCCCGAGGACATTCCGCCCGATCTCCGGTGGAAGTTCCAGGGATTCCGGACGCCCGAGGGGTACCTCGCCTACGTGTACCCGCGGGTGAGCATGGACCGCGGAGAGTCGGTGATCGCCTTCTCGAAGGATGTGAGCACGATCCCGACCTCCTCCGGGACGCTGCGCGCGACGAGCCCCCAGCTCATCATCGGCGACATGATCCAGCTCATGATCCGGGACGGGAAGCTGGCCATCCTGCTCACCTTCCTCGCGATATTCGTCGTGCTGCTGATCGACTTTCGCAGCCTCCGGCACACGGTGATACTCATCCTGCCGGTGACCGTGGGGATGATCGTGCTGCTCGGGATCATGGCGGTGTTCAGGGTCCGCTTCGACTTCTACAACATGATCGCGCTTCCCACGATCCTCGGCCTGGGTATCGACAACGCGATCTACCTCTACCATCGCTACCTCGAGGAAGGCCCCGGTCGGCTGCGCGTCGTGATCCGCGAGACCGGGCGCGCCGTGGTCATCACGGCCTCGGCGATGATCATCGGGTTCTCCGGGCTGCTGTTCGCGGTCCATCCCGGCCTGAAGTCCATCGGCACGCTCGCGGTCATGGGGATCCTCACCGTGCTGTTCTCGCTTCTCACGTTCTTCCCCGCCTTCCTCCAGCTACTCGAATCGCGCCGCCGGGTCGCTCTGCCCCTGGCCGAGCGCGGGCCCGAGGACATCCGCCAGCACGGCTAGCCCGCCCGCGTGCCCGGCCTGTCTTGACTTCGACTCCTTCGCGGTTACGATGAAAAGGGACGCGGCCGCTCTGACACGGAGGGATCCATGACCGCATCGAACACCGGGAAGACCGAGGGGGGCGGCGCGCGGGCGGAGGCCCAAGGGTTCTGGGCGAAGCACCAGAGCGACGTGCTCCTGGCGCTGCTCTTCCTCTACGTGATCCTGCTGGGGATCGGCACGGCAGCGGAGCTGTTCCACATCGACTCGATCCTGCGGTGGCCGATCTACCGCTGACGATGGCCCTCACGCGCGCGCACGTTGTCGTCTCGGGCCGGGTGCAGGGGGTCTGGTTCCGCGGAAGCGCCCAGGCCGAGGCCCGCGCGCGGGGGGTGACCGGATGGATCCGGAACCGCCCCGACGAAACCGTGGAGGCCGTCCTGGAAGGGGACGATCCGGACGTCCGGGCGGTCGTCGACTGGTGCCGCCGGGGGCCGCCGGGGGCCCGCGTGGACGGCGTCGAGATCACCTGGCTTCCCTGGCGCGGAGAGTTCGAGGGAATCCGGATCCTGCGATGAGCCCGCGCGGGAGGAAGCGGGAGAATAGCCGCACCCGCGGCGCGTCACGCACCGCCCCGGGCCCTCCAACCGCAGGAGCACCGCGTGAATCCGACCTGTAACTCCATGATCGCGTCGCGCGTGATCGCCCTCGCTCTGATCGCATCGCTCGGCGCCGGCTGCGCGCTCACCGTCGAGCAGGAACGGGGCCTCGGCGACCAGTTCTTCCGGCAGATCGAAAGCCAGAAGCACCTCGTGCGCGATCCCGTCGTCGTCTCCTACGTACGAGGAATCGGCGCACGGCTGGCCGCCGCGGCCGGGCCCCAGCCCTTCCCGATCACCTGGAACGTCCTCGTCGACAAGGAGGTAAACGCCTTCGCCGGCCCGGGGGGCTACGTCTACGTCAACACCGGGCTCATCACGCGCGCGCGCAACGTGTCGGAGCTCGCCGCCGTGATGGCGCACGAGCTCTCCCACGTGACGCTCCGGCACGTGTCCGGGGCCGTCGCGCGGCAGCAGCAGGCGGCCATCGTCGGCGCCGGGATCGCGGCGGCGACCAACAGCGAGGCCTGGGGACAGGTGGCGAGCACCGGGGCGGGCGTTTGGAACCTGCGCTACGATCGGACGGCGGAACGGCAGGCCGACCGGAACGGGGTGGCCCTGATGCAGCGGGCCGGCTACGATCCCAACGGTATGGTCACGATGTTCCAGCTCCTCATCCAGACGGGAAGCTCCGGCGGCGGCGGTTTCCTGTCGTCCCACCCGGGCGTCGGGGAGCGGATCCGGTACATCCAGAGCGATATTGCCGCCCTGCCGCCCGGCCCGAGGCTGATTCGCAACGACGGCCGACTCGGGACCATCCAGTCCCGGCTGCGCGCCGATCTCGGGGCCGCGGGCTTCGGAAGCGTCTGGAACGGCTCCTCCCCGGACGGCTCGACGGGCGATACCTACCGCATCGGCGGCGCGGAGGGCGGTAGGCTCGATCCCAACGGTTACCCGGAGGACCCCGGGGCCTACAACAGGTACGGACGATGAACGGGCTCGGGCCGGCGGGGAAGAAGCTCTTGCGCAACGTCGGGGGCTCCGTTCTGATCGTCCTCGGCGTGGCCGGCCTCTTCCTTCCCTTCCTCCAGGGCGTCCTCCTGATCCTCGCGGGTGTCGCCATGCTCGACTTCGAGGGGAAGCAGGAGATGATCGAGCGCCTCCGGGAGAGCTCCTTCGGGCGGCGCGTGCTCGGGTGGTGGCATCGCGTTCGCGCGCGCCGTGGCGGCCGGGCCGGCTGAGCCCCGCGGCGCGTCCCCGGTTCCCGGGATCCCCATGTCCGGACTCATCGACTTCCTGAGCTGGCTCGTCGCCCACGTCCGTCTGGCCGTCCGCGCCGTGCTCCGCCGGATCCTTCCGTTGCCGCGCGGCGAGGTCCTGCAGTTGCGGCTGGAAGGAGGGCTCACCGAGGGACTTCCACCCCCCGCCTGGTTCGGCTTCCGCTTTGAACGCCGGCAGTACCTCCTGCATGTGCTCGAATGCCTCGACCGCGCGGCCCGGGATCCGCGTCTCGAGGCCATCTGGATTACGATCGATCGCCTCGAAGCGGGCTGGTCCGTCCTCCAGACGCTGCGCGAGGCGATCCTCGCCGCGCGCCGGTGCGGCAAGCGGGTGATCGTCTTCTTCGAGGAGGCGGGCAACGGGACCGCCTTTCTCGCCAGCGCCGCCGACGTGATCGCCATGGCCCCCCCGGGGTCCCTGAACCTCACCGGCCTGCGCGCCGAGGTGCTGTTCTTCCGAGGCGCCCTCGACCGGGCGCGCGTGGAGCCGGAGATCGTCCACCTCGGTGAGTACAAGTCGGCCGCCGAGCCCTTCACGCGCACGTCGCTCTCCCCCGAGGCCCGCGAGGCGCTCGAGTCGATCCTCGACGACCTCTACGATCAGCTCGTCTCCGCCGTCGCGGAGGGGCGCAGCCTCACGCCCGAGCGCGTGCGGGATCTCATCGACGCCGGCCCCTACCGCGCGCCGGCCGCCAGGGAGGCGGGCCTCGTGGACGAGGTCTGCTACGAGGATGAGCTCGAGGACAAGCTCCCCGGTCTCCTCGGCCGTCCCGATTCCAAGCCGGCCGTTATCCCCTTGGGGCCCTGGCTCCGGGCCGCGCGACGCATGCCGCCCCCGCCGGGGACCCGCGTGCCGCCGCCGCGGATCGCGCTGCTGGTGGCGGAAGGATTCATCCGCTCGGGGCGGACGCGCCCCTTCCCGCCGAGCCGCGCCGTGGCGTCCGCGAGCTTCGTGGAGGCCCTGCGCCATGCGCGCGAGGACCCCCGTGTCCAGGCGATCGTGCTGCGCATCGACAGTCCGGGCGGCTCCGGCCTGGCGAGCGACGTGATCTGGCGGGAGGTGCGACTGGCACGGGAGAAGAAGCCTCTCGTCGTGTCGATGGGCGACGTGGCCGCCTCGGGCGGCTACTACCTCGCGATGGGCGCCGACTGGATCGTGGCCGAGCCCGCCACGCTCACCGGGTCGATCGGCGTGATCGCGGGAAAGGTGAACCTGCGGGGGCTCTACGATCTCCTGGGCCTCTCCAAGGAGGCCATCGACCGCGGCGAGCGGGCCGGCGCGCACAGCGATTATCGCCCCTTCACGGAGGCCGAGCGGCGCAAGCTCCAGGAGGACATCCGCGCGGCCTATGACGACTTCGTCGCGAAGGCGGCATCCTGTCGCAACCTCCGGGTGGAGGAGCTGGACAAGGCGGCGCGTGGTCGCGTCTGGACGGGTCGCCAGGCGCTGGGGCTGCGCCTCGTGGATGAGCTGGGCGGCATTCGCGCGGCCATCGCCGCCGCCAAGCGACGAGGGGGCATTCCCTTCGCCCAACCGGTGCGGCTCGATGTCTACCCCCGGGCCGTTCCCTCGCCTCTCGATCTCCTCGCGCGAAGCCCCCTACGCGGGATCCCCCGCGGCGCGCAGGACGCGCTCGCCCTCCTGGGTGCGGTCGTGCCCCTGCGCGAGGGGGAGCCGCTCGCCCTCTGGCCCTTCATGCTGAAGATCCGCTGAACGGCGCCCTCCCGCGGGCCCACGCGACTTGATGGGCCCGGGCGGACGTGCAAAACTGGCGGGTCGGGTCCGGGTGGGGCCGCGCGCCATGCACTGGGCGCACCTCCCGAACCGACGCCCTGCCGCCCGGCGCCCGGGCGCCTGCCCGGTCCCGCCGACGGTCCCCTGTTTCCCGGAGCCCTCCCGTTCCATGCCCGCGACCCAGATCGAGATTCGAGGCGCGCGTCAGAACAACCTGAAGAACGTGAGTCTCGACCTTCCCCTCGAGCGTTTCATCGTGGTGACGGGGCTCTCGGGATCGGGCAAGTCGTCGCTCGCGCTCGACACCCTCTTCGCGGAGGGGCAGCGCCGCTACATCGAGAGCCTGTCGACCTACGCGCGGCAGTTCCTCGATCGCATGCCCAAGCCCGACGTGGACGCGATCCGCAACATCCCGCCCGCCATCGCCATCGTCCAGCGCAACCCGGTGAAGACGAGCCGCTCGACCGTCGGAACGGCGACGGAGGTCTACGACTTCATGCGCCTGCTCTGGGCCAAGGTGGGGGAGATCGTCTGTCCCGACTGCGGCCGGAGGGTCGAGGCGGTGAGCTCGAGCGAAGCGTCGGCCCAGGCGGTCGCGGCCCACCCGGGCGCGCGGGCCTATGTCGTCTTCCCGCTTCCGGGCGCCGGTGCCGAGGTCCTCGCGGAGCTCCCCGCCCGCGGCTTCGTGCGCGCGCTCGCGGGGGGCCGCCCGTTTCGCCTGGGCGGCGACGCCGAGGGCGAGCCCGCCCACGCTTTGTCAGAGTCGGCCCTTGCTTCGCGCGGGACGGCATTGTCAGAGTCGGCCCTTGCTTCGCGCGGGACGGCATTGTCAGAGTCGGCCCTTGCTTCGCAAGGGACCTCCGGGGACGTCGCGCCGCCGGACGATTTCGCGGTGATCGTGGATCGGCTGGCGCTCACCGAAGAGGGCCGTGGCCGTCTGGCGGAGGCGATCGAGACGGCCTACCGGGAGGGAAACGGACTGGCGGAGGTGCGCGTCGTGGACGGCGGCACGCTCCGCTTCGTGCACGACCTTCGCTGCGCCGGATGCCGGCGGTCCTTCGAGGAGCCCGTCCCGCGCCTCTTCTCCTTCAACAACCCCTTCGGCGCCTGCCCCGATTGCAAGGGCTTCGGCAACATCCTTGCCTATGACGAGAACCTGATCGTCCCCAATCCCGCGCTCTCGCTCTCGCGCGGGGCCATCGATCCCTTCACGAAGCCGAGTCTCAAGCACTGGCAGAAGAGGCTCCTCGCGGCGGCGAAGCCGGCGGGCGTGGACGTCGCGCGCCCCTGGTCGAAGCTCGCGGCGAAGGATCGCGCCTGGGTGCTCGAAGGGGACCGCACGCGGACGGGGAAGACGCGGCGGGGCGGCTATCCCGGGGCCTTCGGCCTCTTCGAGAAGCTCGAGACGAAGCGCTACAGGCTCCACGTCCGGGTCTTTCTCTCGCGCTACAAGTCGCAGCGGCGCTGCGAGGCCTGCTGCGGCGGCCGGCTGCGCCCCGAGGCGGACTTCGTGAAGGTCGGGGGGCGCGGCATCGTGGCGGTGAGCGGGATGACCGTGCGGGACGCGCGGGCGTTCTTCGAGGACTTGCCGCTGGACGCGCAGCGGGCGGCCGTGGCGAAGGACGTGCTGAAGCAGATCCGCGAGCGGCTCGAGTTCATGGAGGAGGTGGGCCTCGCCTACCTGACCCTCGATCGACTCACGAAGACGCTCTCCGGGGGAGAGGCGCAGCGCATCCAGCTCGCCGGCCAGCTCGGCGCGCGCCTGGCGGGGACACTCTACGTGCTGGACGAGCCGAGCGTGGGACTGCACGCACGGGACGCGCGGCGCCTCATCGAGATCCTTCACCGGCTGCGCGACAATGGAAACACGGTGCTCGTCGTGGAGCACGATCGGGAGATCATCGCGGAGGCGGACCACGTGGTCGAGCTCGGCCCGCTGGCGGGGGAGCGGGGCGGCGAAGTGGTGTGGGAGGGAAGCCGGGAGGCCTTCGCGACCGCCGGCTCCCTGACGGCCCGCTACCTGCGCGGGGAGGTGCGCGTGTCGCCGCCCCGGGCCCGGCGCGGCGCCAACGGCAAGGCGCTCGTCCTCACCGGGGCGACCGAGCACAATCTGAAGGGGATCCCCCTGCGCGTGCCCCTCCGGCGGTTCGTGTGCGTCAGCGGGGTCTCGGGATCGGGGAAGAGCACCCTCGTCCACACCACGCTCGTGAACGCGCTGCTCCGGATCTTCAACCGCCGCGTGGCGGAGATCGGCAAGTTCGAGACCCTGCAGGGGGTCGAGCATCTCCGGGGGCTCGTGGTGCTGGACCAGGACCCGATCGGGCGCACGCCACGCTCCAACCCGATCACCTATCTCAAAGCCTTCGACGACATCCGCAAACTCTTCGCCGCCGAGCCGCTCGCGCGCAGCCGCCGCTGGGGGCCCGGTCACTTCTCCTTCAACGTGCCGGGAGGCCGCTGCGAGTCCTGCGCCGGGGAGGGAGCCGTCCTGGTGGAGATGCACTTCCTCGCCGACCTCTACGTCGAGTGCCAGGCCTGCCGCGGCCGGCGCTTCTCCGAAGCCACGCTGGAGGTGCGCCACCGGGGACTCGACATCCACGAAACGCTGCGGCTCACGGCGCGCGAGGCGTCGGCGCAGTTCGCCGACCAGCCGAAGCTGCGCCGCACGCTCGCGCTCCTGGACGAGGTGGGGCTCGGGTACCTTCGCCTCGGGCAGCCCGCCACGACGCTCTCCGGCGGTGAGGCGCAGCGGCTCAAGATCGCATCGGAGCTCGCGCGAGCCCGCGCGCGGGACATCCTCTACGTGCTCGACGAGCCGACGACGGGCCTCCACATGGACGACGTGAGCCGGCTCCTGCGTGTGCTCCACCGCCTCGTCGACGCGGGGAACACGGTGGTCGTGATCGAGCACCATCTCGACGTGATCCGCTCGGCCGACCACGTGATCGATCTGGGCCCGGAGGGCGGGGACGGCGGCGGCTGGATCGTCGCGGAGGGTCCGCCCGAGGCCATCGCGACGGCGCCGCAGTCGTTCACCGGCGCGTGTCTCCGCGAGGCCTTCGGGGAGAACCTCCGGTGAGGAAGCGCAACCCCGCGACGGCGGCGGAGGGACAGCCGGAGCCCCTCGCCGGGGCCGTCTCCGAGACGCCCGACTGGAAGGCGATCTTCGGGCGGGGTGCGCCACTCGAGGTGGACATCGGATTCGGGAAGGGAGAGTTCCTGCTGGAGCTGTCGGTCCGCCACCCGGAGGTGGACTACGTCGGGATCGAGTACAGCCGGAAGCGGGCGCTGAAGCTCCGGGACAAGCTCGTACGGCTCGATCGGCGCAACGTGCGGCTGGTGTACGGAGACGCGTCCTTCCTCGTGCCGCACCTGTTCGGCCCGGGGTCGGTCCGGGCCTTCACCATCAACTTCCCCGACCCCTGGCCCAAGCGGCGGCACCATAAGCGGCGTCTGGTGAGCCGCGCGTTCGGAGAGACGCTCGCCCGAACGCTGGCCCCCGAGGGGACCATCACGCTGGCCACCGACTTCCGACCCTACGCCGAGCAGATACTGGAGGAGCTGTCGGGGGTGCCGGGTCTTGTCCCGGAGTTCGGGGGGGGCTTTGCGGAGTCGCTGCCCGATAGGGTAGAAACAATGTACGAGCGGAAGTTCCGGGAAGAGGGGAGGACCAACCACTACCTCCGGTTCCGGCGCAAGGAGTAACCCGCGACGCGGGGTAGCCTTGCTCCGTCGCCATCTGAATTACGCGAAGAAGCTGTAGTATCTCCTGCACCTGCAGGAAGGAGTCCAGGATGTCTCTCAAGCAAGCGTTGCTCGGGCTGCTGTCGGAGGGCGAGGCCACTGGTTATGACCTCACCAAGATGTTCGAACTTTCGATGTCCCACTACTGGCACGCCGGGCACAGCCAGATTTATCCGCTCCTCGACCAGATGGAGAAGGACGGTCTGATCGCCTTCGAGCACGTCCTTCAGAAGGATAAACCCAACAAAAAGGTATACCGGATCACCGCCCGCGGGCAGGAGACCCTCGTCTCCTGGCTCAGGGTCCCACCGCCGCCCACGCGCTTCAAGGACGAGAGCCTGCTCAAGGTGCGATTCTTCCGGAACCTCCCCGAGGAGGACGCGATCGAGCTCCTGCGCGCCCTCCGGCGCGCGCACCAGGCGACGCTCGACGAGTACCGGAAGCTCGAGGCGACCTACTTCCCGAAGGTCGCCGACACGAACATGGATGGCCGCGCGAATCTCTACGGGTACTTCACCCTGCGGCGCGGGATGATGCTCGAGCAGGATTCTATCCGGTGGTGTCGCTGGGCGATCTCCCAGCTGCGCGGGCGGAAAAGAAAATCCCGCGGGACCGACGGCGACTCGGGGGGGCACTGATCCGATTCGCGCCCCGTCGATCGCGTCGCCCTTCGCGTCCGGACGTCATCCTGTCCGGGCGCTTGTTTTTTTGGAGCACGAGCGCTTGAAATAACTTGACAAGCGATCGGGCGGGGACTATGGAGGAGTGGTCTTTCCGCGCGAGGCCCCTTCGACGTCCCATCGATCTGCCGGGGCCGCCTCTCTTCGCATCTGTTTCAGCAACGTTCCGCAATAGATTCGCCGATCGCGTTTCGACACGACAGGGGCCCATCGTGACTCGATGTCATGGGTTACCGCTCTTATCGAGCTGTACCCGGGGGGGGACCGAGTTCGATGAAACTCGAGTGCAGTTGGTGCCACAAGGATCTGGGCGACCGCGAGCCGGTCGCCAACGACGCCACGACCCACGGGATCTGCCCGGCGTGCCTGCAGACCCGGATCTACCCGTTCATGCGGCAGATCCGTTCCGCCGCTCCCAGACCGCTCGCGCGGCAGTCACGCCCGCGCGAGATCGAGCTCTGACCCGGGCGACGGACATGTGAAAAACGGGAGGCCCGGCTCTTGCGCCGGGCCCCGGGCTATCGTTGCGCCGTCCGCGGACGGGCGCCGTGGAGGGATGCGCGCGTCTTTCACGCTTTTCGGGGTTTCTTCTTGCCGGCGGCTGTCGTGCGGCTGGTGGAAGTGTCCTCCCGCGCCCTCATGAAGCGCTTCATCAGCTCCTTCTCTTCCCTCGTTCCCGACTTCTGAACCTTCGCCTGGATTCGCTTGGAGACGGTGCGGATCAGCTCCCGGCGCTCGTCCGAGTCGGCGCTGCGGAGCGAGGAGAACTCCTCGCCCGTGGTCTCCTGCTTGAACTCCTCGGCGAGCACCTCGAACTCGTGGCTGTCGAAGCGATCGCCGAAGCGATGCTCGAGGTACTTCTTCACGGCTCCCTTGAGGAGCATGGCCATCATGCCTTCCATCGGTGCCTCCGAAGAATGATCAGGGCGGCATCGCGCCGTTCGGATCGAACCCGTGCCGGCCCTCGTCCTATCAGAACCCCGGCCGCGTCCGCAAGGAGGGAGGGCGACCGGCGGGCGATCCGCCGGCGCGGATGTGCTATCCTCTCGCCCCATGCCGCAGGTCGCCCTGTCTCCCGTGAAAATCCCCCCCGCCGAAGCCGCCCCGGATTCTCCCGGGACGCGGGCGGGGGCGAAGCTCCGCCCGGCGCTCATGGATCACGACCTGGCCGGCCTCCGGGCCGAATTCGAGGCGCGGGGAATCCCCGCGTTCCGGGCTTCGCAGGTCTACCGGTGGCTCTACGCCCGGGCTGCCTCCACCTTCGACGAGATGACCGACCTCGCGCGCCCCTTCCGCGAGTCGCTCTCGCGTGCCTGGGACCTCCACGTGATCGAGGTGCGAAACGCCGAGCTTTCGCGGGACGGCACGCAGAAGTGGCTCTTCGCCCTGCGCGACGGGAACCTGATCGAGACCGTCCTGATTCCGGAGGCGCGGCGCAGCACCGTCTGCGTGTCCACCCAGGTGGGGTGCGCGATGAAGTGCACCTTCTGCCTCACCGGCACGGAGGGCTTCGTCCGCAACCTCACCATGGCCGAGATCCTGGACCAGATTGTCCAGGTGAAGCTCGCGCGGCCCGACCTGCCCATCACCAACGTGGTCCTGATGGGGATGGGCGAGCCGCTCCTCAACTACGACGCCGTCGTCCGGGCGATCCGGGTGATGACCGATTCAAAGGGGCTGGGCCTGTCCACCCGCCGGGTCACGCTCTCGACCGTGGGGGTCCTGCCGAAGCTGCGCCGGCTGCTGGACGACGTGAACGTCTCGCTCGCCGTCTCGCTCCACGGGGCCAGCGACGAGGTGCGCGACCGGTTGGTGCCGCTCAACCGGCGCTACCCCATCGCCGATCTCGTCCGGACCTGCCGGGAGCTTCCACTGGCCGCGCGCCGCCGGATCACCTTCGAGTACACGCTCATCGACGGGGTGAACGACAGCCTCGGGGAGGCGGATCGCCTCGCCCGCCTCCTGCGCGGGATCCCCGCCAAGGTGAATCTCATTCCACTCAACGAGAACCCGGGCCTTCCCTGGCGACGGCCTCCGGAGGAACGCGTGGAGGCGTTCCGGGAGCGCCTTCGATCGCGGGGCGTACACGCGGTGCGCCGCGCGACCCGCGGCGAGGACATCTCGGCGGCCTGCGGGCAGTTGAAGGGAAGGCGGGAGGATCACTAACCCGGGCGTTCCGGACACCCACGCGCAACGCCCGGAGGAGGGGGAGATGACGGTAGGGAAGGGCGCGAAGGCGGCGCCGGCCGCGGCGGCGCCCGCGGCGGGCCCGATCAAGACTGTCGGCATCGATCACGTGACGCTCTCCGTCGCGGACCTCGACCGGGCGATCC
>JBGPLH010000003.1:0-24676 GCA_041486365.1 Thermodesulfobacteriota bacterium
CCGGCGTCACCGCGCGGGCTCGAGCGCTCGCCGCAAGGACGGTGGCGCCGAGCGCGGCGGCGAGCGTGGAGCCCATGAGGACGCCGATCTTGGCAATGGCGGAATCGGGCCCCTGCGGGAACGCCTGATCGGCCATGAGCAGCGCGACGGTATCCCCCACCCCACACAGGCATGCCGCTCCGATGAAACTGCCAACCGTCACATCGTCGGACGCGCGCGCGATACCCGCCTTGATCGCCAGCAGGGAAGCGAGCGAGATCCCCAGCGGCTTGCCGAGCACCAGCCCCAGGATCACCCCCAGCAGGATGGGCCGGGCACCGGGCGACAGCAGATCCACCGATAGGCTCACGCCCGTCGCGGAGAACGCGAAAAGCGGCAGGATCACATAGGCGGTCCAGGGCGCGATCGCCCGCTCGATGCGATCGGCCGGCGACAGGAGCCGCTCGCTCGCCGCGGAAAGGTTGCGGCTTGCCCAGTCCCATATGGGCTCCTGCTCGAGCCGCCGCTGCTCGGACCCGGCCTGCTTCGCTTCGCTCTCCGCATGCTCGAGCGCCGCAAGCGCCGTGGCTGCCTGGGCCAGCAGGGGTCCCGCCGCGGGCGCCGGTCGAGTGGGCAGGCACGCCGCCAGGATCACCCCGGTCAACGCGGCGTGGACGCCCGCGGCGTGCAGCGAGAGCCCCAGCGCGACCGCGATGACGACGTAAGGCCAGCTCGCATAGACGCGCCAGCGGTTGAGCGCGAGCATGAGTACGATCGCCAGCCCGCTGGGGAGGAGCCAGGTCAGGTCGAATGCGTGCGGATAGAAAATGGCGAGCGTCAGTACCGAAAGCACGTCGTCCACGACCGCAAGCGCGGCCACGAAGACGCGGAGCCCCGAAGGAATTCGCTCACCCAGCAACGCGAGGATGCCCAGCGTGAAGGCGACATCGGTCGCCGTCGGAACCGACCAGCCGGGCGCGGTGGGCCCCCGGTTGAGCGCAAGATAGATCGCCGCCGGTGCGAGCACGCCCCCCACAGCAGCGACAACCGGCAGGATTGCCGCGCGGCGATCGGCGAGCGCACCCGCGGTCATCTCCCGGCGGATCTCCAGCCCCACGAGCAGGAAGAAGATCGCCAGCAGGCCTTCGGAAAACCACGCTCCGACCGTGAGCGACAACTGGCTTCCGGGCGCGCCCATGCTGAAGGAGGAGTCGACGAGCAGCCGGTAGTAGTGCGCGAGCGGCGTGTTCGCGCAGACGAGCGCCGCCGCCGCCGCGAGCAGCAGGGCGAGACCGCCCGAGGCCGGAAGACTTGCGAAAACACGCGCCGAGCGCTGAACCCGCTCCGCGAGCGGGCGCTCCAGCGCCTCCAGCATGGAGTAGAAATCCCAGGCGCCGTCGTAGCGCATCCCGTCGACGAAGAGGGTCGGCGTGCCCGTCACGCCGTTGCGCCTGCCCTCGGCGCGATCATCGTCGACTCGCCTTCGGGTTTCATCGGCTTCCAGGTCACGATTGAACCGCTCCATATCGAGCCCGAGCGCACCCGCGAATGCGAGCGCATCCGTCTCGGTGATCGGAGGTTCCTGTTCATAGAGCCGGTCATGCATCTCCCAGAAGCGGCCCTGCCTCGTGGCGGCCTCCGCGGCGCGCGCGATGAATTCCGCGCCGGGATGCGCGCGCTCGTTCGGAAAGTGGCGGAAGACGTAAGCGAGACGCTCTCCGAACACCTTACGCAGCCTCGCGAGAACATGGCGGAGCCGCCGGCAGTAGGGACAGAGGAAGTCGCCGTAGACGACGATGCTCACCCGGCCGTCCGAGGTCTTGCCGCCTCGCACGTGATCCCGGGCGGAATCGATGGGGCGCTGGAGCCTGTACGCTTCACTCATGTGGGACGCACCTGTGCTCGCCATCGCTCGTTCGCCCCGAGCGAATGGATTCGCCGGGGACGCATTTCATGCTAGATTCCGCGAGACGGCGCACGCATATCGTGGAGTTGACCATGTCTGCCACTCCGGCTTCGATCATCGAGACCAGGCACCACCAGATGTTTCCGAAGCTGACGCCCGCGGAGATCGATCGCCTGCGTCGGTTCGGCGAGGTGCGATCCTACCGCGCGGGTGACTATCTGGCGAGGACCGGCGTGGTGGGACCCGGGATGTTCGTCATCCTGGCCGGCGAGGTCACCATCACGCAGCATGACGCCCGTGTGTCCCGTCCGCCCATCGTCGTCCACGGTCCCGGCTCGTTCATGGCCGAGCTCGCCCAGCTCTCAGACCGGCCGGCTCTGGTGGACGGGATCGCGCAGAGCGCGGTGGAAGCCATCGTCATTGCACCGGAGAGGCTTCGCAACCTTCTCGTGGAAGAGGCGGAGCTGGGTGAGCGCATCATGCGCGCCCTCATCCTGCGTCGCGTCGGACTCCTCGAGACGGGCGGCGGCGGACCGGTGATCGTCGGCCGCGCGGAGCAGGGCGACGTCCTCCGGCTGGAAGGATTTCTCGCGCGCAACGGGCACCCGCACCAGAGGCTCGACCCCGACACCGACCCGGACGCGAAGGCCCTGATCGAGCGCTTCCACCTTGATCCGCGCCGGCTGCCGATCGTGCTCTGCCCCAACGGGCAGGTGTTGCACAATCCAAGCGAAGCCGAGCTCGCGCGCTGCATCGGCCTCCTCAAACCGATCGATTCGACGAAGATCTACGACGTGGCCATCGTCGGCGCCGGGCCGGCCGGTCTCGCCGCGGCGGTCTACGCCGCTTCCGAGGGGCTCTCCGTGCTCGTGCTGGATTGCCGCGCCTTCGGGGGACAGGCGGGCGCCTCCGCGCGGATCGAGAACTATCTGGGCTTCCCGACTGGAATTACCGGTATAGCCCTCATGGCCAGAGCCTACAATCAGGCGCAGAAGTTCGGAGCCGAGATGGCCATACCTAACGAGGTGGTGCGTCTTCAGTGCCACCCGGATTCTGCTGACGCGCGATTCCAGCTCAGCCTGTCCAATGATGAGCGCGTCAGCGCGAAGGCCGTGATCGTCGCCAGCGGCGCGAAGTACCGACGGCTCGATTGCAAGGAGCTCGCCACATTCGAGGCCTCCTCCGTCCACTACTGGGCCTCGCCCCTGGAGGGCCGACTCTGCGCCGGGCAGGAGGTGGCGCTGGTCGGTGCCGGCAACTCCGCGGGACAGGCGGCGGTCTACCTGGCCAGTCAGGTCACCAAGGTCTGGCTACTCGTGCGTGGTCCCAGCCTGGAGGCGAGCATGTCGCGCTATCTGGTCGACCGCATAGCCGCTTTGGTCAACGTCGAGGTCCTGGCTCAGACCGAAATCAGCGCTCTCGAAGGCCGGGATGGAATCCTGGAGGCAATGCGCTGGAGGCGACAGCCGTCGGGAGAGGAAACGCGACGGCCGATCCGCCATCTCTTCCTGTTCATCGGCGCGGACCCGAACACCGCGTGGCTGTCGCAGTATGACGTGGCGCTCGATGAGAAGGGTTTCGTGCGCACGGGGGCGGATCTTGGTGGCGATCACCGGTCGCTGGAGACGAGCCGCCCCGGGGTCTTCGCTATCGGGGACGTCCGCTGCGGGTCGGTCAAGCGGGTCGCCGCCGCGGTCGGAGAGGGCGCCCAGGTGGTGGCGGCGCTTCACACCTTTCTGGCCCAGACCGGCGACCGGCCCGGGATCGTTGCCGGAGTTGCCTGACCCCGATCATTCTTTCCAGCTCTGGTTCCTCTCCTTCTTCTCGTTCACCTTCCTCTTGCCCGGCGTCATGCCGGTGGTCAGCCGTTCGATGGTCTTCTCCATCGACATCCCGTCAAAATTCATGGCCGTCCCCATGTCGCTCCAGAGCACGTCGCCGGTGGTCCCGTCCACGAGTCCGATCTGGACGACGGCGGCCTCCCCGGACGCCGGATCCGGCCAGGCGCCGGTCGTGACCCCGATCAGGGTGTCCAGAAATAAACCGAATTTGCGCTGGCCCTCGGACTCCCGCACACCCTTGACCCTGACAAAGAGCAGACCATCAACTTGAGCGCGATCCGAAAACACGTTCACATCGGAACCCAGGCTGTGCCTGGACTGGAAGGCCTTCGAGCGCCGCATCGTCTCTTTTTCGTAGGCCTCGCCCATCTCGCGCGCGAAGGCTTCCTGTATCTGGGTCAGCTTGAACCGCAGTTCGGGTTTCTCCTTAAGCGCAGGCTCATCGAGATTCGCCTTCCTGGCGTCGACGCCCTGCTCCGAGAGCACCCTCGCGGCCATCGAGACGAGGTTGAGCCTCACGATCTCCTCATCCTCCCGGAGGCGCTTGCCGCTCCCCTTGAAGGCGTGCTCGAGCACCTCGACATCCGCGGGCATCACGGCCACGCTCTCGATCCGGGCCCTGCGCTCCTCGAAGTCCGGTGCCTTCCTCATGGTGGAGGAGCACCCGGAGCAGGCCACGAGCAGCAGCCCCACGGACACTAGCCGCTGGGAGGAAGCGCCGCGCCCGCTCATGGTCCCGCCTTCCGGAGGACCTCTTCGATGTATTTCCTGTCCTCCACGCCGGACTGGCTCGCGAGGTAGATCTCGAGCTCCGCTTTCGCCTCTCCGTACTTCCCCTCCTCGGACGCCAGCAGACCCAGGCCGCGATGCGCCCGCGCCAGGCTGGGATCCAGCTCCAGCGCCCGCCGGAACCCGCTTCGGGCCGATTCGCGCTCGGCCGCCGAATGCTGACCAAGCTCCTTGGCCATGGAATCCTCGTACTCCTTCCGGTGCCGCATCGCATCCTCGCGCGCGGCCCCTTCGGGATCCTCGGCGATGCGACGGTGGGCCTCGGCGACGAGATACTGGACCTGCGCGTCGCCAGGAGAGCGGCGGAGCAGGATCTCCGCCTCCTGGAGCGCGTACCGGTAGTGCGCGGCCGCCAGCCGCAGCTCGACATTCTCCAGAGCGAGACGCCGCGTGGCCTGCCGGTATTGTTCGGCATGGACGGCCCCGTCCGGCCTGCTCGGGATCGCGCCGGATCGGATCAGCGATTCGATGTCGCGCGCCCGGCTCTTGTTGGAGGGGTGATCGGCGTAGAAGAACCCCTCCAACCAGCCGGGATCATCGATCTCGTTCAGCGCCATGAACAGTTTCGGAAACTCCTCCACCCGGTAACCCGCCCCGGCGGCGAGAAGCGCTCCCTGCCGATCCGCATCCCGCTCGAGATCACGTCCGTAGCCCCTCACGGAGGTCGCGTAGGTTGCACCAACGAGGATCGACGCCAGGTCGGCCCCTGCACCGCCGGCGAATACCGCCGCGCCGGAAGCCAACACCGCGCCAACGACATTGGCGCCCGCCTCACGGTTCTCGAGCCCCCGGTGCACGCGAAGCTGATGTCGCAGGACCGTGTGCGAGATCTCGTGCCCGAGCACCTGGGCGAGCTGGGCCTCATTCTCCAGGCGCGCCAGCATTCCGGAATGAATGCAAATGACACCCTGGGCAAGCGCGAAAGCGTTGATCGTGGGGTCGCGAATGACGAGGAACCGGAAGCGGAGACGCCCTCCGGCCAGAGGCGGAACGAGCTTCGATCCGACGCCGTCGAGGTAGGCCTGCAGGCCGGGATCCTCGACGATCATCCCCTTGCGCTCGAGCTCCCGGACGAGATCATCCGACTCGCTCCAGAGCCGGACCTCATCCTTGTCGGCCCGCAGGCGTGCGGCGGGATCGGTGAGCGGGGCGAGGTTCGTGCTCGCGCAGGACCACGCGGTCGCGCTGGCGTAGAGCGCGACCACCAGAAGGCGCGAGCGGAAGGAGACGGGGGTGGGCATGCCATCCACCAAGCCGAGCGGCGCCCCGACGGGGCGACCACCGCGGCCTCACGCGAAGACGATGGGCTGAACAGCCTGAAATGTCCGGAACGGCAGTCTACACGCGATACGCCAAAACATGAAGCGCTGGGGGTCAGGCTTGACTTATTGACTTTTGCAGAGCGGTTCGGCGTGGCAGGCAACCATCCGGCGGAGCTTGGCGTCCCTCCCGATCTCCCCTCGCAAGCTCGTGACACATCGGCGAATCGAAGTCGGATTTCGGCCGAGGCGCATCCACAGTCGGTATTCGTTCCGCGGCCTTATTCAAGGAGGAGGATCGGCCGAGGACGGGCTAGTCGCAGGGGCAATAAGTCAATAAGTCATGCCTGACCCCAATCAGAATCCGAAACGGAACATCTTGGGGCTGCTGCGCGCGTAGTCGCGGGCGAAATCGAGCTGGGCCCGGCTCATGGCGTGGATCTCGAGGATCGGCTCCCCCGTCGCGACTACCTCGCCCAGCGTGCGGAGGAGCCACACGCCCGACGCGGGATGGGCGGGGGCGCCCGCGAGCTTGGCCACGCGGGCGATCTCCCAGCAGTCGATCTCCCGGACGCGCCCGTCGGCGGCCGATTCGACGGTCGCGCGGAAGGGCGCCTCCGGGGGAAGCGCGCGCTCGCCCTGGGCCTGCACGATTCGCTGGAAGGCGCGCTCGGCGGCGCCCGAGTCCAGCGCCTTCTGCGCCTCCCGGTATCCCGCCGCGCTCTGCACCGCGCCCGTCATCTCGAGGATCCGCGCCGCGAGGTACAGCGATTTCTCGCGGAGGTCCGCCGGCGCGTCGCCCGCCCGCGAGAGGACCGCCAGCACGTCGAGCGCCTCGAGGCGCGGGCCGATTCCCCGCCCGACGGGGCCCCGCGCCTCGCTGATCACCGTGTCGATCCTCAGATCGATCCGCTGCGCCACGTCGCGGAAGAGCCCCGCGAGCCGCTCGGCCTCGGGGATCGTGCGCACCTTGGCGCTCCGACCCACGGGAATGTCCAGCAGGAAGTGCGTTGCCCCCACGGTCTTCTTCTTCGCGAGGATCGAGGCGACCATCTGCGACTCGGTGTCTATTTCCATGGGCCGTTCCACGGTGATCAGGATGTCGTCCGCCGGCGCGAGCGACAGCGCCCCGCCCCAGGCAATGCAGCCGCCCGTCTCTTCCACCACGCGGCGCAACTTCTCCGGCGAGAGGGCAACCTCGGCCAGCGTCGCCATCGTGTCGGCCGTGCCGGCCGGGCTCGTGATGGCGCGGGAGGAGGTCTTCGGCACCCTGACGCCCAGCGCCACGAGGATCGGCACGACCACCATCGTCGTCCGGTTCCCCGGCACGCCTCCGATGCTGTGCTTGTCGGCCACCGGCCCCGCACCGAAATCGAGGCTGCCGCCCGTGGCGATCATCGCGCGCGTGTAGTCCACCACCTCTTCCAGGTCCAGCTCCCGCAGCGCGCAGGCGAGCACGAACATGGAGAGCTCCACCTTGGAGTAGCGCCGCCGCACGACGTCCGAGAGGATCGCCTCGAAGGCCGCGCGATCCAGCCGCCCTCCCCCGAGCTTGCGCCGGACGAAATCGACGCTCCGGGGCGCGGGCGAGAGCGTGGCGCGCACCTGCGTCCCCTCCGGGAGCCCGAGATCGTGGAAGGCGTCCTCGGACAGGCCGATCTCCTCCGGCGCGATGATCTGGTCGCTGCAGAAATTGAGGACGCCGATCACCTCCCGGGTGCCCCCTTCCTCCGGGTGCTCCCCCACGACTAGGACCCGGTCGAGCGGCCGGAAGCCGAGGTTCCCGGCGCGCACCGCGGCTTCGTGGATGAAGATCACGTGCTCGCTCAGCGTGTCGACGCACAGATGTTTGACCCGGAACACGTCTCCTCCGTCAGTCCAGCCGCACCTGCTCGAGGTACTTCGGCACCACCGACGTCCAGCCCAGCTCTCCGCTGATGCCCTGCCGGAGCGATTCCGCGGCCTCGGGCTCGCCGTGCACGACGAGGGCCGCCTCGGGCTCGCGCGGCGCGCCCCGAAGCCAGTCGAGGATCTCGGCGCGGTCCGCGTGGACGGAGAGCGCGGCGATATCAACGATCTCCGCACGCACCGGCACGTAGCGCCCCAGCATCTTCACGGCCCGCGCGCCCTCCGCGAGCAGCCGACCGCGCGTCCCCGCCGCCTGGAAACCCACGAGGATCACCGCGCTCCGGTGATCGGGAAGCCGCTGGGCCAGATGATGCAGCACGCGGCCACCCGTTGCCATCCCCGATGCGGAGATGATGATCGACGGGAAGCGCTGCGCGTTGATCGCCCTGGACTCCTCCACGCTCTGAACTTCCTTGAGCTGCCCTGGGTCGAAGGGATCCCCGTCCCCGGCAATCCGCGGGCGCAACTCGGGGCTCCCGGAGGAGAGGGCGTCCCGGTAGACCCTGAGCGCGGCGGAGGCCATGGGGCTGTCCACGTAGATGGGCAGGCGGGGCACCGCGTTCTGCCGGATCATGCGGCGCAGGTGGAAGAGGACGACCTCCGTCCGGTCCACGGCGAAGGAGGGGATCACCACGGTCCCGCCCCGCTCGGCGGTGCGGGTGATCGCCTCCGCGAATCGCAGGAGGGCTGCCGTCTCGTCCTCGTGCCGCCGATCGCCGTAGGTCGACTCCGTGACGATGAAGTCCGCCTCGGGGATCGGCGCCGGAGGCTTGAAGATCGGGTGGTTCTGACGCCCGAGATCTCCCGAGAAAACGATCCGCCGCGGGGCGGGCCCATCGAGCGTGAGCAGCACCGACGCGGATCCGAGGATGTGCCCCGCCGGCTGGAACGACGCCCGCACCCCCGGCGCGATCTCGAGGGGCGCCCCGAAGGGAACCGCCTTGAATCGCTCGAGCGCCCCCTGGGCGTCCTCTTCCGTGAAGAGCGGGAGCGCCGGCTCATGTTTGGAGAATCCCTTCCGGTTCGCGTAGGCCGCGTCCTCCTCCTGAATGCGTCCCGAGTCGGGGAGGACGATCCGCGAGAGCGCTTCGGTGCCCTCCGTGGAGAAGATCGACCCCCGGAACCCGTCGCGCCAGAGCGCCGGCAGGTAGCCCGAGTGATCGACGTGGGCATGGGTCAGGACGACGGCGTCGATCGCCGCGGGATCGACCGGGAAGGGATCCCAGTTGCGCAGCCGAAGCGCCTTGAGGCCCTGGAAGAGCCCGCAGTCCACGAGCACGCGCGCGCGCGGCGTGTCCAGCAGGAAACGGCTCCCGGTCACCGTCTCCGTCGCGCCGAGAAAGCGGAGGATCGGGACGGCGGGGCGGCGTCGGTCGGTCATGCCGCGTCTCCCGCGAGGACCCGGGCGACGAGGGGCGCCACGGGGATCGCGTTGGTGGCATGGGGAATCGTGTCGGTCGAGAGGACGCGACGGATCCCCGCGGCGCGGCAGCGCCCCAGCGCGCCCGGCGCGAAGATCGCGTGGACCACGATGGCGTCCACCGTGGCGGCGCCCGCCTTCCTGAGCGCGCGCGCCGCCGCGGCGAGCGTGGCGCCGGAGCTGGCGATGTCGTCGACGATCACCGCGCGGCGCCAGGCCCGGCGCGCGGCGCCCGGAAGATCGGGGAAATCGATCCGCACGGAGTGGTCCGAGGTGCGCGTCTTGCGCCCCACGACCCAGGGCAGACCTGCGGCCCGTGCGATGGCGCGCGTCCAGCGGGCTGACTCCTCGTCGGGTCCCGCCAGGAGGCAGCCCCGGGCGTCCTCGAGATGGGCCGCCACCGCCGGGGCCGCGGAGATCGCCCGGGCGCGGCCCGGCACCACGTCGCCGAGACGCCGCGCCCGGTGGAGATGGGGCTCGATCGTGATCACCCGGTCAAAACGCTCGCCCAGGAGGGAGCCGATCACACGCTGTGAAACCGGCTCGCCAGCAGCGAAGACGTCGTCCTGGCGCATGTAGGGAAGGTAGGGGGCGACGAGCGTCACCCGGCGCGCGCCGGCACGGCGAAGCGCGTCGGCGGCCAGCAGCGTCTCGACGATCCTGGCGTTCGGGTCGTGGAGCGAGCGGACGAGCACCGCCCGGGGCGGCGCGGGGGCCCGGACGTGGAGGAGGCTTTCACCGTCGGGGAAGATGTGGACGCGCACCGGCGCCGAAGCAAGACCCGCCGCGCGGGCGAGCCCCAGGGCGAAGGAGCGCGCGTCGGGGAAGTAGTGGACCATCGCCACCGGGCGGATCCGGACGGGCCGGCGGCTCATCCCCTCGACCGACGCGCGACGTCGGCGGCGCCCACGGGGATCTCCAGCGTAAGCGTGGTCCCCTTCCCTTCCGCGCTCGACACGTCCACATGCCCGCCGTGCTGCTGGATGATCCCCTCGACGATGTTGAGGCCCATGCCCGTCCCCTTGGACTTCGTCGTGAAGAACAGCTCGAAGACGTTGACCCCCGGCGGGATGCCCGGGCCGGTGTCGCTCACCTCGATCCGCACGTTGCCGTTCGCGCGGCGCGTGCGCACGCGCAGCGTCCCGCCCTCGGGCATCACGTCGAGCGCGTTGGTCACCACGTTCATCAGGGCCTGCTTCACCTTGTCATGGTCCGCCTGCGCGATGGGGACGCCCGGGTCGAAGTCGCGCTCGATCCGCACGCCCTGCCGCTCGGCCCGCAGCTCCTCGAGCTGGAGCACCTGGTCGACGACCGCCTGCACCGACACGGGACCTCGCCGCAGGTCGCCCGGGCGGGCGAGCAGCAGGAAGTCGTTCACCAGCTCGTTCAGCCGGGTCACCTCGCTGCGGATGCTCCCGATGGCGCGCTGCATGCTGGGGCGAAGATCCCCCTCCGCGTCGGAGGCCCGGCGGTCGAGGAGCGTGAGGTACAGCTCCATGGCGTTCAGCGGGTTGCGCACCTCGTGGGCCAGGATCGCCGCGAGCTGCCCCACGGCGGCGAGCTTCTGCGCCTGGTGCACCTGTCGCGTCATCCGGTTGCGCTCGGTCACGTCCCGCAGCCACACCCGGAGCGGAGAGCCGGGCACATGCGCCTCCACGACGATCGCGGAGGCCTCCGCCTCCACGCGCTGGCCGTCCTTCGCGGCGAGCACGATCTCGAAATGGTGGGAGCCCGCCTTCCGCGCCCGCACGATTTCCTTCAGGTAGGTGTCCCGCTGCTCGGGGGCCACGATCACGTCGTGCGTCTTGCCGATCAGCTCCTCGCGTTCGTAGCCGAGACGCTCGACGAGCGTGCGGTTGAGCGACTCGAACCGCCCGTCCGGCTCCACCTGGTAGATCAGGCTCGGGCTCTGCTCGATCGTGCTGCGGTAGCGCGTCTCCGACGAGGCCAGCGCACGGGTGCGCTCCTGCACGCGCACGTCGAGCTCCTGGTTGAGCCGTTCCAGCTCCCGGTTGGACCAGCGCAGCTTTTCCTCGGAGGCGAGGATGTAGGACTCCATGGCGAGCTGCATGTCGATATTCAGGACCTTGTGCAGGGCCATGACGGCCGCAGACCCGCGCTCCGGGTCGTCGGAGAAATGATCGATGATGGGGGGGGTGAGGAGCGAGATGTAGAGCGCGTAGGCGCCGAGATACCACTTGGGACGCAGCCGGATCCGCTCGTGGGTGAACCCGATCCGCAGCCGGCTCTCGTAGTGGTCCGGGCCGTACTCACCCGAGAAGAGGCTGACGAGGTACTCGCGCTGGGCGATCAGCAGGCGCATGCGCACCTCCTCGTCGGCCAGCAGTGCGCGCGTGTCGCCGAACTTGAGGAGGTGCTCGTAGAAGTTCTGGACGAAGGCGTCGGCGAAGGGCTCGATGACCGGCCGGAGGTCCCGGAGAAGGGCGCATTCCTGCTCGGTGAGACGGACGAAGGACGCCCGCTCCGCGCGCTCCGCCGCGCCGTAGCCGATCCCCTCGGCAAACCCCCTCTTCGTGGGGTCGATCTCGCTCATGAGAAGGCTCCCGCCGGAAGGCGTGAGCCAGAAGTCTATCATGGGTCCGCCGGCCTCACACGGCACGGGCCGCCGCCTATCCCTCTCGCGACGTCCGGATTTCCTCGTTCACCTCGGCGACGAGCGACTCCGGCTCGACGCCGTGAATCTCCGCGGCCCGGCGCAGCGTCTCCGCAGCCAGGCCTGGGCACGTCAGGGTCTCCGTCCCGAACCGCCTTGCCAGCACGGCTTTCGCGGCCGGCCAGGCGCGGATCAGGTCGCCCACGCCCGAGTCCAGACGCACGGGCCCGTCCCCGCCGGGCGGGACCTCCGCGGCGGGGGGCCGGCCCTGGATGCGGCCCGGGCCCGGGAACTCGCCATCAATCACCGGGAGGGGAATCTCCCCGGCCGCCACGTGACGATCGAGCGCGGCGACGAACGCCTCCGCGTTCACCCTGTGGATCCGGCACGCCTTCTCCACGCTGACGAGCCTGGCGAAGGTGGCGCGGGCAACCGGGTTGGCGAGGGCAGTGAAGCCCCAGGCCTTGAAGATCTCGAGCGTCGAGGGCCAGCGGTCGAGCACTTCCGACACCTTCATTTCGCGGCGCGCCTTCCCCGCGATCTCGGAGACCTTCTCACGCCGGAGCACGGGGAACGCGTTGAACACGAAGATCCAGATCCCGAGCATGGCCAGCGTCGCGAACAGGGGGAAGATCGGGAGCCCCGCGTTCGTGATTCCCGCGGCGGCGAGCGCCCGCGTTCCGAGCATCCCCAGGAGCCCCACGTTCGCGAGCCAGAAGTGCGCGCCGATGAGCCGGGGGTGCCGCACGGGCCTGCCGGCGAAGCGCGGGAGCACGTGGTAGGCGACGCCCGAGATCATCATCGTCACGAAGCCGAGAAGATTCAGGTGGATGTGGACGTAGCGCCACGAGAAGCGGTTGAGCGCGTCCGCGCCCATGAGGGCGCCGAGCGTGGTCCCGATCGCTAGGTAGACCAGGCTCACCTGGACGAAGAGCCTCGGATAGACGTCCATCGTGCTCCATTCCCCTTCGAGAACGTGGCGGGATCAGAAATGCCGATCGATCTCCCTGGACAGGCGCTCCGCCTCCTCGGCTTCCCGGCGGATCTCCTCCAGAAGGGCAAATACGTCGAAGCCGCGATGCTCGCCCATCTGGGCGAGCGTGTGCTCCCCGCCGCAACAGGCGTCGATCCCCCGTCGCTTGAACACCGACACCGACGTGGGAACCCGCCGCACCACCTCGTTCAGGGTCATGCTCTCGTCGATCGGGACCGCCATCCTCCATTCCTTCCCGGCCGCGCGCGCGCTCTGCGCGGACGCATAAATGGATCGAAGGCGGCCTCCCTTTCGGAAGGCCGCCCCCTCCACTCCCGGCGCCGAGGCACCCCTCGCGGGTCCTTCCCGGAAGGCGGCGCGGGATGTTCGTGGCTCTAGGGCGCTCCGCTCGCCGCCGGCGCCATCGCGAGCGGCCGTTGATCCAACAGGTTGGCCAGTGCCCAGAGGATATCCGTCTGCGTCACGATGCCGATCACCTTGCCCTCGTCCACCACCGGGAGGGCGCTGATCCGCCGCTCGAGCATCACGCGGGCGGCCTCGGTCACGGAGTGGTAGGGTCCGATCGACACGGGATCCGATGCCATCGCTTCCTCCACCCGTACGCGATCGAGAAGCGCCGCATAGTTTCCCATGCCGGCGAAGGGGACGGGCGGCGGGAGATACACGCGCAGGTAGCGATCGCTCAGGATCCCGATGAGCCGGTCGCCGCTCAGCACGGGCACGTGACGAATTCGGCGGCTCTCCATGAGGCCGAAGGCGCGACGCAGCCGGTCGCTCCCCTGGAGCGTCCACACCGGCGTCGTCATCACGTTCAGCACCGCAATGTCCACCACAACCTCCCGTGTCCCGACGACCATCGCCTCAAGCCGACGCCGGCAGGTGTTCGAACTCGAGCACGCCGAGGGCCTCGTAATGCGGGCGCAGCCGCTCGGGCAGGAGCCCCACCTGCTTCAGATTGGGGATCAACGTGCTGAACAGCTCCTTGCGGAACACCTTCCGGATCGGCGACTGCAGAACGGCTTCCCGGAGCCCCTTGATGTCCGTGAAGCCGAGCTCCTCGTAAACCGGCTGCGCGAAGAAGCCGTCGTGCATGAGCACGCAGGCCTGGTAGGCGATGTCCTCGAGGTCGCGCTTGAAGCCTTCGGCCATGTCCTTCACGTCGTGCTTCAGGCTCAGGACGCCGAACGCCACGTGCCGCGCCTCGTCGAGCCGCACGTGCTTCACGATGTCCCGGATCAACGGATCGACCGCGGACACGTGGATCGTGGTGAAGGCCGCCATGGCGAGGCTCTCCACCATGAGCTGCATGCCGAGCACCTTCACCTGCCAGGCCTCGTTCGAGAGGATCATCTGCAGCACGTTGTGCAGGTCCGGATCGATCGGGTACTCCTTGCGGAGCTTCTCGTTGAGGTACCGGTGGAACACCTCGACGTGCCGCCCCTCGTCCATGACCTGCGTGGAGGCGTAGAGCTTCGCCTCGATGTCGGGCACGCTGTCGACGAGCTGGCCGCAGGTGAGCAGAGCGCCCTGCTCGCCGTGGAGGAACTGCGAGAGCCCCCAGCAGGACTCGAAGTAATTGAGCTTCGCGCGGGTTTTCTCGTCGAGCTTCTCCCACAGCGGCGTGCCGAAGATCGCGATCCGCTCGTACTGGAGGATCCCCTTCTCCACGTCCACGTTCATCGACCAATCGATGTCCGTCGACGCGTTCCACTGGTTCAGCTTGGCCTTCTCGTACAGCGCGAGCAGATCGCTCCGGAGGCCGTGGTAGTCGTAGTTGAGAACCGAGTGAACGGTGGAAGCGATGTCCTCTCGCACAACCGGCGTGCCCGTCTCCAGCATTTGAATCTCCCCGGGGGTCATCTCGATGGCCGTCGCGCCTTTCCCGTCCCGGCGCTGGGCCCTGCTTCCAGGAACCTGGCCGGAGGGGTTGCAACGCCTGTGCCAGCGAGGAATTCCGCGCAGTTCGGGGGGATCCGGTGAGAGCGCCGCTGCAGGAGATGCGTGAACGGATTGGAAGGACGTTCAGTTTTGCAAGGCATGCAGCCTGCGCGCGGACGAAAAGCGTCACCGCGCGGAGGGCTTCCAGTCGAGGGGCTTCACGGCAAGGACCGGGCAGGGGGCCGAGCACAGGAGGCCCTGCGTCGTGGTGCCCAGCACGAAGCGGCGGAGGCCGCCCGCTCCGTGGGTCGCCACCACGATGGCGCCGGCGCCGAAGGCGCTCGCCGCGCGGCACAGCTCGCGCACCGGATCGCCGGCGACGACACGGCTCGTGATCTTCAGGCCCGCGCGCGCCATGGTCTTCGCGCGGGGTTTCAGGCGCTCGAGCAGGCGGCGACGCTCCCCCGCGATCGCGGCGGGATCGGGGGTGACGGGGAAGCCGAGGCCGCCCAGGTAGCGCAGCGCCCGGAGATCGATCACGTGGAGGAGGAGCACACGCATCCCGGCGTGATGGGGAAAGGATGCCGCCGCGCGGAGGGCCTGGTCGCTCCCGCGGGAGAAATCGTCGGCCACGAGTACCCGGCGAAGGGCGGGTGAGGGGCCGCGGGTGACGAGCACGGGGATCGGGACGTGCATCACCACCTCGGAAGCGACGCTTCCGGGCATCACGCCGCGGACGCCGCCGTAGCCCCGGGTCCCCATCACCACCAGATCGGAGCCGAGCTCGCCGATCAGATTGGGAATCTCCTCCCCCGGGATTCCGAGCACGAAATGGCGATGGACGGGAACACGGGTGCGGGCGGCGCGGGCGCGCCATTGCTCCAGCGTGGCGCGCGCGCGGTCCACCGCGCCGCGGCTCGCCCGCCCGCCGTCGCGGACGAAGTCGGCCAGCGCGGCTGTTGCGTTGGAGATTCCCTTGCGGAAGGGATAGACATGGACGACGTCGAGGGTGCCGCCCGAGGCGCGGGCGAGCCTCGCGGCCATGCGAAGGGCCGACGCGCTCGGGGCAGAGAAATCCACCGGAACGAGGATCCGGTGGAAACCGGTCATCCCTCCGCCCGGCCGGAGCCGCCCGTCTCGCGGCCGTACTCCTTGAGCCGGTAGTAGATCTTCCGGGCCGATATGCCCAGCAGCTCCGCCGCGCGCGGGACCTGCCCGCCCACCGCGTCGAGCGTTCCGAGAATCAGCTCGCGCTCGGCCTCCTCGAAGGAGATCCCCGGTGTGAAGCGGATACGTCTTCCCTCGGTCTCCGGCATTCCCACCAGCTCCGGGAGGTGCTCGATGGCGATCCGCGGGCCCACGCACAGGACCACGGCCCGCTCGATGATGTTCTCCAGCTCGCGGATGTTGCCGGGCCAGTCGTACCGGATCAGCCCCTGCAGCGCCGCCTCATCGATCCCCGTCACCTGCTTCTCGTTCTCCGCGGCGTAGCGCCGGAGGAAATGGTCCACCAGGGCCGGGATGTCGGCCTTCCGGTCCCGGAGCGGCGGCATGACGATCTGGATCACGTTCAGGCGGTAGTAGAGGTCTTCCCGGAACTTCCCCTCCGCGATGAGCTTTCGCAGATCCATGTTCGTGGCCGCCACGACGCGCACGTCCACGCGAAGCGTCTCGCTCCCTCCCACCCGCTCGAACTCGCGCTCCTGCAGGAAGCGAAGGAGCTTCACCTGGGTCGGAAGGGGCACGTCGCCTACCTCGTCGAGGAAGAGCGACCCGCCGTCGGCCTGCTCGAAGCGCCCGCGGCGGCGCGCGAGGGCGCCCGTGAAGGATCCCTTCTCGTGGCCGAAGAGCTCACTCTCGAGCAGGGTCTCCGAAAGCGACGCGCAGTTCAGCACGATGAAGGGCTTGTCCTTGCGCGGGCTGTGCTGGTGGATCGCCTGCGCGATCAGCTCCTTCCCGGTGCCGCTCTCGCCGGTGATCAGCACGTTGGAGCGGCTGGGCGCCACCTGGGCCACCGTCTTGAAGACCGCCTGCATCTGCGGACTGTTGCCGATGATGTTCGAGAAGCGGTAACGCTCGTCGATCCGCTCGCGCAACCCCCGGGCCTCCTGCACCAGGTGGCGCTTCTCGAGGCAGCGCTCGACGCTGATCTCCATCTCCTCGGTGTCCACCGGCTTCACGAGGTAATCCGCGGCGCCGTGCTTCATCGCGTCGACCGCGGTCTTGATGGTGCCGAAGGCCGTCATGAGAATGAACCCGACGTCGGGGTCGGTTTCGAGCGCTTTCTCGAGCAGCTCCATGCCGTCGACCTTGGGCATCTTCAGATCCGAGATGATCACGTCGTGGCCCTTGGCGCGGAGCATCTCGAGCGCCTCTTCCCCGTCCGCCGCGGCATCGACCTCGTAGCCGTCCTCCTTCAGGATCTCCGAGAGCCCTTCCCGTGTGCCCTGCTCGTCGTCCACGACCAGCAGGCGCCCACGCAGCTCCGCGTTCCGGGGTGCATTCATGGGGTTTCCCCTGTCCTTCGGTTGAAGCGCATGCATTCCCGCTCCGGTCCTTTCGCGGTCCCAACCTGGACCCGTCCCTTTGCCTATCACCGGCTTCCCCCTTCTCAAAGCAAGCGATATGCCACCGTCACGCGCGCTCCCTTTAGAGTCGAATTTTTCCCTTGTCTCCAAGGAATTTTCCTCACGTCGGACATCAAAGCGGCCCTTCGCGCAGCCTGATTGCGCACTATTTTCACAATTCGGCGGATAATTGCAATCGTTGCGTATCATCTATATAGCGCTCTGGCCGGAGCCACCGGAAGGCATCCGATGGGCCCGGACGGGCCTGACCGAAATCCCCGGGAACAGGCGAGATCGCGACCGGGGCTCGCCTCGAGCGTACAGTCCCGACAGGGCTGCCCGGGACAGGCCCCGAAAGCGGGCGGCATGATTTTTGCTCCTTTCAGATTTTGTCGGCCCGCCCTTCGGGCGGGACCTCTGGTCAGATTTTGTCGGCCCGCCCTTCGGGCGGGACCTCCGGCTCGTTCCCAGAGAAGTGTTTCGTCGTTTCAATGCGATTCGATCGCGAGGGGGTTGGGATGGGAAAGCGGGCAGGCCAGCGGGCCGGCCGATCGGCCGGTTTCGTGACCGCGAAGAAGGTGAAGGGAAAGAAGGCCAAGCACGAGGCGATTCACGACGAATCGCTAGCGGGGCCCGCCGCGACCGAGCCACGGCACGGCGCCGCGAACCCTCCTGCGCCGGACCAGGTATTCCCTTCGGGTCCCTCGGCCGACCCGGAAGCCGAGCACGTCGGAAGACTTCCCCTGGGCCCGGACGATCTCGACAGGATCCGCGCTCTCCTCGTGGCTCGACGCGTTCGCGCGCTTCGTACATCGGGCGAATTGCACCGGGACGAGTCGGATCTCGAGGAAGCGGAAACGCAGAGCGCGGAGCTCATGGAGAAGAGCACCGATCGCACCCTGGAGAGCGCGCTGCAGACGGAAGAGGAGGCCGAGCGGTCCCTTCTCGGAGAGCTGGACGCCGCGCTTGCTCGCATGGAGAACGGGACTTACGGTCTCTGCGAGGAGTGCGGGGAGCGCGTCGCCCTCCCGCGGCTTATGGCGATCCCGGAAGCCCGTCGGTGCATCCGGTGCGCGCGGGACGCGTCCCGCAGACGCTGACTCGCCCGACGCGCGCGGGAGTCTCTCTTGCGTCGACGCAAGGCGTGGATGCAAAATCTGCCATCGCTGCACCGCGAGCCCTCCGGGAGCGCACTTCTGGCAGGGGCGAATCATCTCGCGATGGCGTTCCTTGGGATGCGTCCGGCCTCCGCGGTTCCTGGTTTTAGCCCCGGGCCCCGTCCGCTGCGTGGCCGACGAGCCCGCTCCGGGCCTTGGCATGGAACCTGCTTTACGCAGTAATGCACCAGCCGGATCCGCTCGCAAACGCAACGGCTGCCCTACGTTTGCAACGGATCCCTCGGCGCGATCAAGGGATGGGAGGACCGCTATGAACGTCGAACAGTTGATGAGCAAGAACGTGAGCACCTGCCGGCCGGAGGAGAGCCTGAACGAGGCCGCCCGGATCATGTGGGAGACCGATGTGGGATGCGTGCCCGTGGTCGCCAGCGACGGGACGGGCCAGGTGGTCGGGATCGTCACCGATCGCGACATCTGCATGGCTGCTTACACAAAGGGCAGGGCCCTGTATGAGATCGCCGTCTCGGACGCCATGTCGAAGAACATCGTGGCATGCCAGCCGGACGACACCATCGTGCGGGCCGGGGAACGCCTGCGCCAGCACCGCATCCGGCGGCTTCCGGTGCTCGACGACGCGGGGCAGCTCCTGGGCGTGATCTCGCTCACGGACATCGCCCGCGAGGCGGCGAAGGAACGCCGGAAGAAGACCAAGAGCGTCTCGGACGCCGACGTCGGCAAGACCCTCTCGGCCATCTGCGAGCCCCGACTCCCCGCCTCGCTCGCGTGACGGCGATTTCGAAATCTGATCCAGGAAGCAGAACCGGGAGAGGACATGGAAATCCACTGGAGCGGTCTTGACGAGATCGGCGGCCCGGAGAAGGAGCGCGTCGAGGAGCGCATCGAGTCCCTCCTGGAGGGGCATCAAGATCTGATCGACGTGCGGATCGCCGCCCGGCCGACGAACCACCACCGCCACGGCGGGCAGGAGATCCACATCACCTGCGAAGCCCGGGGCCAGCAGATCGTCGCCGCGCGCGCACGGGAAGATCTGGGGCTCTCGCTCAACGAGGCGCTCGACGCCTTCGAGCGGGAGGTGCGGCGGATGCGCGAGAAGAGGCTCGAGCGGAGCACGCGAGGCGCGCCCACGCCGTCCGTCCACGGCGTCGTGCGGCGGATATTCCCCGATCGGGGTTATGGCTTCGTCCGGACGGACGAGGGGAAGGAAGTCTACTTCCACCAGAACGCCGTGCACGGGGGGCTCGACTTCAAGCATCTCGAGGAAGGCCAGCGTGTCGCCCTCGACGTCGAGCAGGGGCACAAGGGACTGCAGGCCATCACGATCAACCCGCTCCCGCCCGAGGCGACCTGACGCAGGCGGGGCTGTTTCGCGCGCCGGCGCCACGGCCGGGGCGGGCAATTGCGACGAGACCAGGCAAGGGAGCGCCCTCTCACGGGTCGATGCCGGAGGACGGGTGTTCCTGCGCCTGCGTGCCCACGCTCCTTCCGGCTCCGAGGTGACGCGGATGCCCACCGTGAAACCGCTCGACCCCGCCCTGCTCTGCCGGCGTTGCGATCCGGACATCCTTCCCTTCCAGACCACCGAGGAGATCGAGGATCTTGACCGCATCGTGGGCCAGGCCCGCGCGGTGGATGCCGTGCGCTTCGGGATCGAGATGCGCCACGGCGGCTACAATATCTTCGCTCTCGGCCATCCCGGCACCGGCCGCCACGCCCTCGTGCGCCAGTTCCTCGAGGAAGAGGCGGTGACGATGCCACCGCCCCCCGACTGGTGCTACGTCAACGATTTCGCGCAGCCCCACAAACCGCGGGCGCTGAGCCTCCTGCCCGGGCGCGGGATCGCGCTCCGGCGCGACATGGAGCGCCTCGTCGAGGATCTGCGAACGGCCATCCCGGGCGCCTTCGAGACGGAGGAGTACCGCGCGCGCAAGCACGTGATCGAGGAGGAGTTCAAGGAGCGCCAGGAGAAAGACTTCGGCGCCGTCGAGCAGGAGGCGAAGGCGCAGGGGATCGCGATGCTGCGAACACCGGTGGGGCTCGCCTTCGCGCCCCTCCAGGACGGCGAGATCCTCCCCCCGGACAAGTTCGAGGAGCTGCCCGAGGCCGAGCGCAAGCGGCTCGAGGAGAAGGTGGGGGCGCTCAAGGAGCGGCTCCAGCAGTCGCTCCACCAGATGCCGCGCATGGAGCGGGAGGCGCGGGAGAAGGTCAAGGCGCTCAATCGCGAGGTGACGACCTTCGCCGTGGGGCACCTGATCGAGGAGCTGAAGAGGGACTACGCCGATCTCCCGGAGGTGGTCCGGTACCTGGAGGAAGTGCAGCAGGACGTCGTCGAGAACAGCGACGAGTTCCGCCGCCCCGAGGAAACGCCGACCCTGATGGGGATCCCCCTCCCCGCCATGAAGCCTTCCTTCGCCCGTTACCAGGTGAACCTCCTCGTCGATCACAGCGCCTCGAAGGGCGCCCCGGTCATCGACGGGGAGTATCCGACCTACCAGAACCTCCTGGGGCGCATAGAGCACCTCGCGCAGATGGGCGCCCTGACCACCGACTTCACGCTGATAAAGGCGGGGCTCCTGCACAGGGCCAACGGAGGCTACCTGCTGCTGGACGCGCAGCGGGTCCTCTCCCAGCCCTTCGCCTGGGAGGGGCTCAAGCAGGCGCTGCGCTCCGGGAACGTGCAGATCGAATCGCTGGCCCAGGCCCTGTCCCTCGTGAGCACCGTCTCGCTGGAGCCGGAGCCGATCCCGCTCGATCTCAAGGTCGTCCTCGTGGGCCCCGCCTGGATCTACTACCTCCTCTGCCAGCTCGATCCCGACTTCAACGAGCTCTTCAAGGTGGCCGCCGACTTCGACGATCAGATTCCGCGCGACGGGGAGACCGGCACCCTGTACCTGCGCATGATCGCCACCGTGGCCCGCAAGGAGAAACTGCGCCCGCTGGACCGGGCTGCCGCGGCCCGCGTGATCGAGCGAAGCGCCCGGCTGGCCGGCGACGGCGAGAAGCTCTCGGCGCGCATCCAGAGCATCACGGATCTCCTCCGCGAGACGGACCACTGGGCAGGCCGCGCGGGCCGGAAGGTCGCCACGGCGGAGGACGTGCAGAAGGCCATCGACGCGCAGGTCCACCGCTCCGACCGGCTGCGCGAGCGCATGCAGGAGGAGATTCGCCGCGGGACGATCCTCATCGACACGAAGGGATCGAAGACCGGCCAGGTGAACGCCCTCTCGGTGATCGATCTGGGCCAGTTCGCCTTTGGCCGCCCGAGCCGCATCACGGCCCGCACGCGGCTGGGAACCGGCGACGTCGTCGACATCGAGCGCGAGGTGGAGCTGGGCGGACCGATCCACTCGAAGGGCGTGCTGATCCTGTCATCTTATCTCGGGGGACGCTACGCGACGGACCGCCCGCTCTCGCTTCAGGCGAGCCTCGTCTTCGAGCAATCCTATTCGGGCGTGGAGGGGGACAGCGCATCCTGCGCGGAGCTCTACGCGCTCCTGTCGGCGCTCTCGGAGACGCCGATCCGCCAGTCGCTCGCGGTGACGGGATCGGTGAACCAGCACGGCGAGGTGCAGGCCATCGGCGGCGTGAACGAGAAGATCGAGGGGTTCTTCGACCTCTGCCAGGCGGGAGGGCTCACGGGCGAGCAGGGCGTGCTCATGCCGGCCTCCAACGTGAAGCACCTCATGCTGCGGCAAGAGGTCGTGGACGCGGCGGCGGCCGGCAGGTTCCAAATCTACGCCGTGGAAACCATCGACCAGGGGATCGAGCTGCTCACGGGCGTTCCCGCCGGGGAGCGCGACGTTGCCGGCCAGTTCCCGGAGGGGACCATCAATCAGCGTGTCGAAGCGCGCATGATCGATCTGTCCGAGAAGCGGATGCGCTACGGCGGCGCCGGGAAGCCGGAGGGCGAGGCGTGACGGACCCCGAAGGCGCGGGCGCGATCCGGCGGATCCTGGTGGCGCTCGACGCGTCGCCGGACAGCCTGGCCGCGCTGGAGGCGGCGGCGGAGCTTGCGTCGCGGCTCGACGCCGAGCTGGCCGGCCTCTTCGTGGAGGACGTGCGCCTCGTGCAGGCGGCCGCGCTCTCGCTCGCGCGGGCGGTGAACGTGCCCTCGGCCACGGAGCGGGAGTTCGATGTCGAAGCGATCGAGCGGGAGCTGCGGGTTCAGGCCGCGCGGATCCGCCGGGAACTGTCGGCGATCGGAGAGCGGCTCCAGGTCCGCTGGACGCTGCGCGTGGCGCGGGGACAGGTTGCCGCGGAGGTGATCGGCGCCGCGCGCGACGCCGATCTGCTCCTGATGGGGCGCGGCGGCCGCCCGAGGGTACGCGATGCCCGACTCGGATCGGTGGCGCGCTCCGCCGCAACGGAAGCGACGGCTCCGGTGCTGCTCCTGCGCGCGGGGACGCGGATCACCGCGCCGGTCCTCGTGGGATACGATGGATCCCCCGGTTCCCGGCGCGCCCTCGTGCTCGCCGCGGCGCTGGCCCGCGCGGAGAGCGGCGGGCTCACGGTGCTGGTGGGGGGCGTGAATGGAGAATCGGCGCGGCGCCTCGAGGAGGACGCGGTGGCGCGGATCGGGGGTGCCGGTGTTCAGACGCGATTCAGGCGCGTGCCCCCGGGCGACGGACGCCTGCTGCGCGAGGCGGTGATCCGGGAAGGCGCCGGCGTGCTCGTGCTCGGCGGACGGCGGGACGAGACGGAGCTGCAGGATCTCGCGCGATGGCTAGCGGAGCTGGACCAGCCGGTACTGATATTGGGGTCAGGCTTGACTTATTGACTTTTGCTGAGCGCTTCGGACCAGCAGGCGATCATCCGTCGCAGCGCGGCGTCTCTCTCGATCTCCCCCCGCAGGCGCGCCACGCCCCGGTGAAGCGCAGACGGGTCACGGCCGAAGCGAGCCCCCAGCTCGGTCAACGTCCCACCGCCCCTTTCGAGGCTGAAGAAAGCAATCACGTGCCGCGCGCGGGCCATCCGCCTCGCCCGCGACGCCCCTGAAAGCTCGCGCTCGCTCAATCCAAGCGTCCTGCAAACCAGCGCGCAGATCTCGTCGATCGATGGGCCGGCGAGCGCCGCGTGCTCGGCCCCCTTGCAGAGCTCGGCCGGGAATTCCTCACCGGGAAATAGCTTCCCTGGGTCCATGCCCTCGGATCCGGCTTCGCCGCCGCCCTCGGTCATCTCTTCGTTCACGAAGGCCTTGAAACGACGACGGCTCTCTCCCTGGCGCTTCGCGAAGCATCGGAGAACAGGCCCGGTCGAGAGCCACGGCACTGCCGCCAGGCCGAGATAGGCGCGATGGCTGCTCCATCGATACGCCTCGGGGCGCGTCACGAGCCCCGCCTTCACGGGATTCAGGTGGATGTAGCGCACCAGGGCCAGCAGGTAACGGTCCCGGTCCACGAGGAGGGCCCGGTAGCGCCCCTGGAAGAGGTGGCCCATGCGGCCCCGGCGCTTGTTGATGCGGCGGGCGTGACGGAAGGCGAGGTTCTGGATGATCTTCGAAAGCGGGACGTCGCCGACCTGGATGGCCAGGTGCACGTGATTCGTCATCCAGCAGTATGCGTGGATGAGGTGCTTGAATCGCTCGACCCCTTCGGCGACGAGAGCCTCGAGGCGCCGGCGGTCGCGGTCGGAGAAGAAGAGGTCATCGCCGCCGTTGCCGCGGAGCATGACATGGTAGAGCGCTCCCGGCGCGTGGATGCGTGGCTTTCTGGCCATGCGGCTCCAGCATCGCAGGGAACGATCTTCAAGGAGGAGGTTGGGTGGATGACGGGCGAGGATCGCATGACGAAAGTCAAGAAGTCAAGCCTGACCCCAGCCCTGACCCCAGCCCCACCCTGCGCCGGATCTGATCGTAGACAGCGGGGTGGTTGAGCAGTCGCAGGTGGGTCATCGCTCCGAGATGGTGGCCATGCTCGTCCCGGAAGGGAATCCGTTTCGCGGCCCGCGCTCCGCGACCCGAGGCGCTGGGGAATCTGACCAGCGTGTCCCCGATCAGGAAACCGAGGGGGTGGTCCGGGTTTTCCGTCACCGTCGCCGCGATGAAGTAGTGCGTGGCCGAGTCGAGAAACGGGATGTCATGACGGTTGTTATCGAGCAGCGCGTCGACGTCCCTTCCCCGCCAGTCCTCCTCCACGAGATAGCCGAAACGGAGGTCCTTGATGCCGGCGCTCCGGCCGTTGACCATCCTTGCGAAGGGCCTCGTCGCGTCGAAGGCGTTCAGGACCCATCCCATGACGTTGCCGAGCTTCTCGAGGGGCGCTCCGAGGTGCGGGGTGCCGACGCAGAAAACGTGCCGAACCGAATCGACCCAGCCGTTTCCGCGCTGCTTTCCCTGATGACAGGCGCTTCTGGAGACCAGCCCGCCCATGCTGTGACCGACGAGGAC
>JBGPLH010000004.1:0-23964 GCA_041486365.1 Thermodesulfobacteriota bacterium
CCCTACGAGTACCGCGACAACGCCTGGTTCGTGGCCTACGCGCCCTCCGAGAATCCGCAGATCGCGGTGGCCGTTCTCGTCGAGCACGGCGGACACGGGGGATCGGTCGCCGCCCCGGTGGCCCGCCACGTGCTGGCAGCGTACTTCGGGATCGAGGATCCTCCGCCGAACGTGCTCCAGGCCGCGGCCCCCGGCGCCGTGAAGCGGGTGTCGGTCGCGGTCCCCGCGGCCGCGACGCCCGCCGTCGCGCACCCCACTTCCACTTCGGCGCCGTCCGCTTCCGCCCCGTCTCCCGCACCGCCGGGGACACCCGCCCCCTCGGAGGAAATCGTTGATTGATCGCCGGCTGATTCAGAACTTCGACTGGTTCCTGCTCCTGTTCGCCGTGGCGATCACCGCCGTGGGGATCGTGAGCCTGTACAGCGCCGTCTACCAGGCGCACTCCGGCACGGGGCAAGGCGCCGTCTACAACAAGCAGATCTTCTGGCTCGGGGCGGGGGTGCTGGCGTTGATCGTGATGATGATCCCCGACTACCGCACCTTCGAGCGCTTCGCCTATCCGATCTACTGGCTGTGCGTGGCGCTCCTCGTGGCGGTTCTCTTCGTGGGGACGATCGCCAAGGGGAGCCAGCGCTGGCTCGCCCTCGGGCCTATCACGATCCAGCCCTCGGAGCTGGTAAAGCTCGCGGTGGTTATCGCGCTCGCCCGCTACTTCCACCGCAACCGCTCGGCGGGAGGCTACGGACTCTTCGATCTCGTCCGCCCGCTCGTGATCATCGGGATCCCGTTCCTCCTCGTGCTGAAGCAGCCCGATCTGGGCACCGCTTTGCTGGTCGCGCTGATCGGCGGAACGGCGCTGCTGTTCGTGAACGTCCGCCTGAAGTCGGTCCTCACCATGGCGGGGGTGGGCCTCGCGACGGCCTTCGCGGCCTGGGAGTACCTGCTCCACGATTACCAGCGGATGCGCGTGAAGACGTTCCTCGACCCCGAGATGGATCCGCTCAACTCCGGCTACCAGGCCATCCAGTCCAAGATCGCGGTCGGCTCGGGCGGGTTCTTCGGGAAGGGGTTCCTCCACGGCACGCAGACCCAGCTCAACTTCCTGCCGGAGCAGCAGACCGATTTCATCTTCAGCGTGACGGCGGAGGAGTGGGGCTTCCTGGGGGCGGGGCTCGTGCTCCTGTTGTACCTGGTGCTGATCCTCTACAGCCTCAACGTGGCCCGCTCGTCCAAGGACGGGTTCGGGGCGCTGCTGGGCGCGGGCATCGCGGGGATGCTATTTTGGCCTGTCTTCGTGAATGTGGGGATGGTGCTGGGGTTTCTCCCCGTCGTGGGGGTGCCGCTGCCGCTCATGAGCTACGGTGGCTCCTCCCTCGTCGTCACTTTCGCCGCCCTGGGCCTTCTCATGAACATCCGCATGCGCCGCTTCACCTTCTAGAGGCATCGACGTGGTGACTCGTTCCCGCAAAGCGATCGCCGCTTCCCCCGCGCCGGCGGGGGAGAGGCGCCCGTCCGCCCGGCGGGCCCAGATCCGGGCTCGGTCCCGCGCCGCGTTCTTCGACGTCGACAAGACGATCCTGAGCCAGAACTCCGGAACGCTCTTCGTGAAGTATCTCTATGAGCAGGGCCGGGCAACGCGCATGGATCTCGTGAAGGGGCTCGCGACGTACCTGCAATACAAGGTGAACATCCTCGATATCGACAGGTTCACCAAGCAGGCCGTGAAGCAGCTCAGGGGGCAGAGCGAGGCGGAGATGGTGGCGTTCTGCGCCCGGTGGTACGAGGACGTGGTGCGCAACTTCATCTACCCGGAGGCGCGCGCGGCGATCCAGCAGCACCTCCAGGAAGGGTACGTCGTGGCGATCGTGACGGGCGCCACCCGCTACGTCGCCGAGCCCCTGGCGAAGGATCTCGGAATCGACCACGTGATCTGCACGCAGCTCGACGTGCGGCAGGGGATGTTCAGCGGGAGGGTGGTGGAGCCGATCTGCTTCGGGGAGGGGAAGATCCTGAAGCTCCGGAAGTTCGTGGAGGAGCACCGGATCGAGCTGGCCTGGAGCTACTTCTACACCGACAGCATCTCGGACATGCCGCTGCTCGAGATTGTCGGGCACCCCCAGGTGGTGAATCCCGATCCGCTGCTGTACCGCGCGGCCGCCAGGCGGCGCTGGCCCATCACGATGTTCAACGCCGCGCCGGAGTGAGGCGCCGGCGGGCCGAGAAGAACCGACCCGAGGTCCCGCGCCCGGAGATCCGCCGCGAAGCGGGGGTCGACTCCAGGAACGCGCGGGCCGAGAAGAACCCAATTGAAACGGGCGGAGCCGTGGCTCCACCCGTCCTGTATCCGGCGCCCGTCCGGGCGCTCTAGACGTGCGCGTCGATCGCTTCCTTGATCTGCGACTTGGGGACCGCCCCGACAATCTCTTTGACGACTTTCCCGCCCTTGAAGAGGAGCAGCGTCGGGATCCCGCGAATACCGTAGCGCCCCGGTGTCTGCATGTTCTCGTCCACGTTCATCTTCGTGAATTTCACCCGGCCGTCGTACTCACCGGAAAGCTCCTCCACGATGGGGGCGATCATGCGACAGGGGCCGCACCAGACGGCCCAGAAGTCCACGAGGGCGGGCTCCGGGGACTGGATCACCTCGGCCTCGAAGGACTGATCGGTGACGACGTGGACTTTGGCTGCCATGGATCTCTCCTCGTTGTCAGGGCGCCTGCGTGTTCCCATTCAGGCTAATCAAGCCGTCCTTCGAAGTCAATGCGCCGGCCGAGGGCGCGGCGGCCTTGGCCCGCGCCCGGGCGGACGGCGAGTCGCGAACCACCGCGACGCGCGTGAAGTTCCGGCGCGCGAGCATGGCGGCGGCCGAGATCCCCTGCTCCTCGGACGCCGCGAGGACGAACACGCGCGCGCCGCGATGGCGCTCCATCTCGCGGATGCGAGCGCCGAGCTGCATGTAGGGCACGCGCTTGGCGCGCGGGAGCGGGTGCGTCGTCCCGTGGAGCCGCACGTCGATCGCGATCGCGCGCGGGTCGGCGGCGAGCGCGGCCCGCGCCTGCTCGGCCGTGACGAGCGACACGCGCAACCCCGTTCCGTGACCGCGGAACGCGACGTCCCACACGTGCCAGGCCGCCAGCGCCAGGGCGAGCGCCAGGGGCCAGACCCAAGGGGAGGGCCGGCGCGTCTCCCGGGGCGCACCGGCCTCGGACGGGATGGACATGCGATCCTCCCGGGCCCGCGACGCGGGCCTTCCGGGCCAAGGTACGGTGGAGGCGGTTTTCCGTCAACGGCGCGGCCGTCTTGACACCCCCGGGGCCGGCTCCTATCCTGCGCGCGTGAAAGAGATCATCCTGCGCCGGTTCACCGAGAGCGCCCGCGTGAAGATCGACTTCGCCGAGCGCTCCGCCGAGGCGATCCTCGCCTGCGCGGAGCTCATCGCGGAGGCCTTTCGCTCGGGGCACAAGCTGCTCCTCTTCGGCAACGGCGGATCGGCCTCCGACGCCCAGCACATCGCCGCCGAGTTCGTGAACCGCTTCCAGATCGACCGGCCCGCGCTCCCCGCCCTCGCCCTCACGACCGACACCTCCGCACTCACCAGCATCGGCAACGATCAGGACTTCACGCAGGTGTTCTCCCGACAGGTTCAGGCCCTCGGCCGCGCCGGGGACGTCGCGATCGCCCTGAGCACGAGCGGCAACTCGCCCAACGTCCTGCGCGCGGTGGAAGCGGCCCGGGAGATTCCCCTCCAGGTGATCGGCTTCACGGGGCGCGACGGCGGAAAACTCGCCGGCCTCTGCCACATCGCCCTCGTCGTCCCTTCGGACTCCGTCTCGCACATCCAGGAGTCCCACATCACCGCGGGCCACGTGATCTGCGAGCTCGTGGACCGCATGCTCTTCCCGGCGTCCGCCCGCTAGAGCGGCGGGCCCGCGCATTTCCGGGTGCCCATGTCCAGGCAACCGGGCGGGGACGAGCGGTTCCCGCCCCTCGACTTCCTGCGCCTCCGCACCTATCCGCTCGCGCGCGGCAGGCGCAAGGTGTCGGCGTCCGCCTTCGCGGGGCTGCACCATCCCGGGGACACCCTCGACGCCTTCCTGTCGAAGCTGCCCGCGTTCCTCGCCGTGAACGATCTCCGCGAGGTGATCGATCGGCTCGCGGGAGCGGCGCGCGGCAGTCGGACCGTGATCGCGGGAATCGGCGCCCACGTGATCAAGGTGGGCCTCTCGCCGCTCCTCATCGATCTGATGGAGCGCGGGATCGTGAGCCTCGTCGCCATGAACGGCGCGGGCGTGGTGCACGATCTGGAGATCGCGCTCGTGGGGCGCACCTCGGAGGAAGTGCTCGAGGAGCTGGAGACGGGGCGCTTCGGAATGGCGCGGGACACGGCGGAGCACATCCACGTCGCCGTCGCGCGCGGGGTGCGCGAAGGAAAGGGCTACGGCCGGGCGGTGGGCGACCACATCCTCGAAGACCGCTTCCCGCACCGGGATCTCTCGATCCTCGCGGCGGCCGCGCGGCTCGGGGTTCCCGTCACGGTCCACGTCGCCATCGGGACCGACATCCACCACATGCACGCCACCGCCGACGGGGCGGCGCTGGGAGCGGCGAGCCTGCGCGACTTCAGGACGTTCTGCGCGGCCGTGGCGACGCTCGAGAAGGGCGTCTACCTCAACATCGGCTCCGCCGTCATCCTCCCGGAGGTGTTCCTCAAGGCCGTGAGCGTGGCGCGCAACCTCGGCCGCCCGCTCCGCGACTTCACGACGGTGAACCTCGACTTCATCCGCCACTACCGCACGCAGGTGAACGTCGTGAGCCGGCCGGTCGCGCGGGGCGGGAAGGGGTTCAACCTGACGGGGCCCCACGAGATCCTGTTGCCGATGATCGCCGCCGGCGTGATCGAGCGGCTCGCGAAGGGGACACGGAAGCGAGCGAGGAAGCCCGGCGCGAAGGGCGGCGGGAAGCGCGCGGGGAAGAGCCGGCGATAGAGGGGCGGCGCCGCCGCGGGGAGATGGGCGATGCCGGGGAAGATCGAGCTGCGCACGGGCGACATCACGGACGTCGAGGTCGACGCCCTTGTCAACGCGGCGAACACCGACCTCGCGCTCGGCGCGGGCGTGGCCGGCGCGATCCGCCGCCGCGGGGGAAGGGCCATCCAGGACGCCTGCGACCGGCTTGCCCCGATCCCGCTGGGGGAGTCGGTCCGGACCACCGGCGGCGAGCTGGCCCAGCCGCATGTGATCCACGCGGCGGTGATGGACTGGGGCGGCGGCGCGACGGAGGAGTCGATCCGCGCGTGCACGCGGTCGGCCCTTCGCGTGGCCGTGGAGAACGACCTGCGGTCGATTGCCTTCCCGGCCCTGGGCACCGGAGTCGGCGGGTTCCCGATGCGCCGGTGCGCGGAGATCATGCTGGAAGAGGCTCAGGCGTTCCTCGACGAGGGCGCCGCCTCCGTCGCGCGGGTGATCTTCGTGCTCTTCGGGGAGCAGGCCTACCGGACCTTCGAGAGCGTGCTCGATAGCCTGAAGATCCGCCGCATGTCCGGGAAGCTTCCAAAATAGCCGGGTCCGGCCGGACCCGTCGCTGCGAAGCCGGGCCACGCATCGCCTTTTCCAGGCGCGCGAGGCCATCTTCCGGACGCGCGCTATCCATTTGAACCCATTGACACTTTCGACTAGCAGGGACTATCATCCCCCCGACCTTTCATGCCCCGGCCGCCCGGCTCCATCGGGCGGCCGGTGACACCCGTCGGGCCGCGCGTGAGACCGCCGGCCGGAACCCGGGTGGGGTGAGCGCTCGCCTTCGCCCCTCCGACATTCAGGTGCCCCTGACGCCCGACCCGCTGCGAGGACCCCGGTGAGCCTCCCTCTCCTGATCGCCGTCGCGGCTTGCTACCTGGTGGCGGCGCTCCTGTACGTGAATCTCCTCCTCACGCAGCGCTCGGGCATGGACACGCTGGCGCGTCGCACGCTCGTCGCCGGGCTCCTCCTCCACACGGCCGCCTTCGTGACGCTCCACCGGGAGAGCGACAGCGCGCTTTGGACGCCCGTGCAGGATTCCATCTCCTTCATGGCCTACGCCATCGTCGCCCTGTGGCTCATCTTCCAGGGGCGGTGGCGCGTGAAGGTGCTCGGCGCGCTCGTCTCGCCGCTCGCGTTCCTCCTCGTGTTGTACGCCACGCTCCCGATCAGCGGCCATGGTCCTCCCGAGTCGATTCGCTCGATCTGGCCGCACTTCCACATCCTCCTCTCGGTGATCGGTTTCGCGTTCCTGGCCATCGCGTTCGCGGCGGGGCTCATCTACCTCGTGCAGGACCGGGAGCTGAAGCTGCGCCGCGGCGCCGGGCTCGCGCGGGTGGCGTTCCGGCTTCCACCCCTGGAGGTGCTGGACCGCGTGAACACGATCTGCCTCCTGTACGGCTTTCCGATCCTCACCGTCGGGATGATCATGGGAGCGCTCTGGGAATCAGGACGCACGGGCAGGTTCGCCTGGGAGCCGCACATCCTCTTCTCTCTCGCGGCCTGGGTGCTCTACCTCCTGATCGTCTTTTTCCGCCTCGTCTGGCATCAGCGCGGCCGCCGCGCCGCGCTCCTCTCGGTGATCGGGTTCCTGCTGCTCACGTCGAGCTACCTGGGCGTTCGGGCGCTGGGACTCGGCTCATGAACCTCCTCCTGGCCGGCATCTCGCACAGGACGGCGCCGGTGGCGATCCGGGAGCGGTACGTGTTCCCCGAGGCCGATCCGGAAGCGCCGCTCCGATCGCTGGCGGCGGAGGCCGCGCTGGCCGAGTCGATGGTGCTCTCTACGTGCAACCGCGTGGAGGCCATCGCCGCCGCGGCGGACCGGGAGCGCGCGGAGGGAGCGCTTCGCGGGTGGCTCGCCCGCGCCCACGGGCACTCCCTCGAGGCGATCGCGCCGCACCTCTACCTGTACGAGGGCGGTGAGGTGGCGGGCCACGTCTTCCGCGTCGCTTCGAGCCTCGACAGCCTCGTCGTCGGCGAGCCGCAAATCCTCGGACAGCTCAAGAGCGCTTACCGCGCCGCAGGCGAGGTCGGCACCGTGGGGCCTGTGCTGAACCGCCTGCTCCACCGCGCCTTCTCCGTGGCCAAGCGCGTTCGGACGGAGACCGGCGTGGCGGAGGCGGCCGTGTCGGTCAGCTCCATGGCGGTACAACTCGCCATGCGGATCTTCGACACGCTCGCGGACAAGCGCGTCGTCCTGCTCGGCGCGGGGGAGATGATCAAGACGGCCGCGCGGCACCTCCGGGCGCAGGGGGCCGGGCAGATGCTCGTCTTGAACCGCACGCTCGATCGCGCCAAGGAGCTGGCCGAGGAGGTGGGCGCGGAGGCGGGACCGCTGTCCGCGCTGGACGAGGCCCTGCCGGGAGCGGATATCGTGCTTGCGTCGCTCGCCGATTCTCCGGGAGCCGTGACGGTCACCGCGGTGCGGGAGGCGCTCCGCCACCGGGACAACCGGACGATGTTCCTGATCGACATCGCGGTCCCGCGCAACGTCGATCCCGCCGTGAACGATCTGGGCAACGTGTACCTCTACAACCTCGACGATCTGGCGGAGCTGGCGGATGCCAACGCGGGGGGTCGGCAGGCGGAGGCGGAGCGGGCAGAGCGGATCGTGCGGGAGGAGGCCGGTTCCTTCATGCGCTGGTTCACCGCGCTCGAGGCGGTGCCGACGATCACGAGCCTCACCCACTGGGGGGAGGAGGTGCGCCGCGCGGAGCTCCAGAAGGCGATCGCGGCGCTCCATCCGGTCTCCGAGGAGCAACGCCGCGTGCTGGAGGGGCTCACGGACGCCATCGTCCGCAAGCTGCTCCACCGGCCGATCGCGCGGATCCGCGAGGAGAGCGAGGCCGGGCAGGGCAAAGCCAGCATCGTTTCCGCCAGGCACCTGTTCCGCCTGGACGAGGACTCATGACCGGGGGGCGGCTTCGCATCGGGACACGGCGGAGCGCCCTGGCGCGCGCGCAGAGCGGCTGGGTGCGCGGCCGTCTTGCGGCGCTCCATCCGGGGCTCGCGATCGATCTCGTCCCGATGGAGACGCAGGGGGACAAGCTGCTCGACGCGCCGCTCGCGAAGTTCGGGGGCAAGGGGCTCTTCGTGAAGGAGCTGGAAGAGGCGCTGCTCGACGGCCGGATCGATCTCGCCGTGCACAGCCTGAAGGATGTCCCCGTGGTGCTTCCCGAGGGGCTCCACCTCAGCGTCATCTGCGAGCGCGAGGATCCGCGCGACGCGCTCGTGGCGCCCCGTCATGGCGGATTCGACGGACTGCCGCGGGGCGCGCGTGTGGGGACGAGCAGTCTCCGTCGCCAGGCCCAGCTGAAGTCCCGGCGCCCCGATCTCACCATCGTGCCGCTGCGCGGGAACGTGCAGACGCGCCTGAACAAGATCGAGCAGGAGAACCTGGACGCCGTCGTGCTGGCGCTTGCCGGGCTGCGTCGCCTGGGCCTCGAGGATCGCGTGACGGAGATCCTCGCACCTGAGGTCTCGCTCCCGGCGATCGGCCAGGGGGCCCTCGCGATCGAGTGCCGGGCGGAGGACGCGCAGACGAACGCGCGATTGGCGCCGCTCCGGCACGCGGAGAGCACGCTCGCCACGCGGGCGGAGCGCGCCTTCCTCGCGCGGCTCGGCGGCGGCTGCCAGGTGCCCCTCGGCGCCTACGCCACCCTCGAGGGCGACACGCTCCGTCTCCGGGCCTTCGTGGGATCCCCCGACGGCGAGCGCACGGTCTCGGGCGAGCGGCGCGGGCCGGCGACGGACGGTGAATCGATCGGCCGCGCGCTCGCGGAGGATCTGATCGGGCGGGGCGCGGAGGCGATCATCGCCGGGCTCGAGAGCGCCCCCGGCCCGCGGATCGATCCGCCGTAACCGCGCCACGGCGGGTCCCGGAAGGAGGCAGACCCTTGGCGTCTGGGATGGTCTACCTGATCGGGGGCGGCCCCGGAGACCCGGGGCTCCTCACCGTGCGCGGGCGCGATATCCTCGCGCGGGCCGACGTGGTCGTGTACGACTTCCTCGCCAACGAGGCGCTGCTCGAGCACGCCCGCGCCGACGCCGAGGTGATTTTCATGGGAAGGCGTGGCGGGGGCGCGACGCGCCCGCAGGCCGCGATCAACACGATCCTGATCGATCGGGCGCGCGCGGGAAGGCTCGTCGCGCGCCTGAAGGGCGGCGATCCCTTCCTCTTCGGCCGCGGCGGCGAGGAGGCGCTGGCGATGGCGGAGGCGGGCGTTCCCTTCGAGATCGTGCCGGGGATCACCTCCGCCCTCGCCGTGCCGGCTTACGCGGGGATCCCGGTCACGCACCGCGATCTCGCGTCCAGCGTGGCCATCATCACGGGGCACGAGGATCCGGAGAAGGGGGAGTCGCTGGTGGACTGGGCACGGCTCGCCCCGGGGACCGGGACGCTCGTGATCCTCATGGCCACCGCGTTCCTCGACCGCATCTCGGCGGCGCTGATCGCCGGAGGGCGCGCGCCGTCCACTCCCGCCGCGGTGATCCGCTGGGGGACCCGTCCCTCGCAGCAGACCGTGATGGCGCCCCTCGGGGAGATCGCCCGGGCCGTCCTGCTCGCGGGGATCGGCCCGCCGACCGTCCTCGTCGTGGGAGAGGTCGCGCGGCTGCGGGAGCGGCTGCGCTGGTTCGAGGCGAGGCCCCTTTTCGGCAGACGCATCCTCGTGACGCGGGCCCGCGAGCAGGCGGGCGCCCTGATGGAGAGATTACGGGAGGAGGGCGCCGAGGTGATCGGCTTCCCCGTGATCGCATTCCGCGATCCCGAGGACGGGGGGCCGCTCGACCGGGCTATCGGCGGACTCGCGGAGTACGACGGCGTCCTCTTCACCAGCGCCAACGCGGTGGACAGGTTCTTCGCGCGCGTGCGCCACGCGGGACGGGACGCGCGGGCGCTCGCGGGGAAGATCGTGGGGGCGATCGGGTCCGAGACGGCCGCGGCCCTGGAGCGATGCGGCGTGCGCCCGGACGTGGTGCCGGAGAGCTTCGTGGCGGAGGGCTTGGCCGAGGCGCTCGCGGCCCGTGGGTCGCTGGAAGGGAAGCGCTTCCTCCTCCCGCGGGCGCGGGAGGCGCGGGAGGCGGTGCCCGAGCGGCTCGCCCGTGCGGGCGCGCGCTGCGACGTCGTGGAGGCCTACCGGACCGTGCCACCGGAGGGCGCGGGCGCGAGGCTCGAGGCAGTGCTCGAGGAGGGGATCGACGTCGTGACCTTCACGTCGTCCTCCACCGTGCGGAACTTCGCGGCGCTCCTGCCGGAGGGGCGGGCGGCGTCGATGCTCGCGGGAACCGTCGTGGCGTGCATCGGTCCCATCACCGCACAGACCGCGCTCGATCTCGGGATCAAGACCGACGTCCTCGCTCCGGCCTACACGGCCGCGGATCTCGCGCAGGCTCTGGTGACATACTTCCAGGGGCGGACGCGGCGGGGCTGAGGGGCGGCGCGGGGGCCCCCCCGCCGGGCGATCCCTGGAGCAGGCTGGGTTAGAATGGGCGGGCTTGGAACGGATCGGGTATCACCCCTTTCTACCGCGGAGCGCGCGATGGCGCCTTTCCCCGAAGAACGGATGCGGCGGCTGCGCCGCGCTCCCTGGCTGCGCGATCTCGTGCGCGAGACCGCGCTTTCGCCCTCCGACCTGGTCTGGCCGCTCTTCGCCGTGCACGGCCAGGGGATCCGCCGGGAGATCCCGCAGATGCCGGGGCAGCACCACCTCTCGGTGGACGCCCTCGTGAAGGAGGCCGTGGAGGCCCACGCGCTGGGGATCCGGGCGGTGATCCTCTTCGGGATCCCGGCGGCGAAGGACGCCCTCGGATCGGAGGCCTACGCCGAGGACGGGATCGTCCAGCGCGCCCTGCGGGCGCTCAGGCGGGAAGCGCCGGATCTCGGCGTGATGACCGATGTGTGCCTGTGCGAGTACACCGATCACGGGCACTGCGGGAAGGTGGTCGACGGCGAGGTGGACAATGACGCTACGCTGGAGCTGCTCGGCAAGGTGGCGCTCTCGCACGCGCGGGCCGGCGCGGACCTCGTGGCGCCGAGTGACATGATGGACGGGCGCGTGCGGTTCCTGCGGGAGGCCCTCGACCGCCACGGATTCCAGCACGTCGGGATCCTCGCCTACGCCGCGAAGCACGCATCGAGCTACTACGGCCCCTTCCGGGAGGCCGCGCACTCGTCGCCGCAGTTCGGCGATCGGCGCACCTACCAGATGGACCCCGGCAACCGCCGGGAGGCGCTGCGTGAGATGCGGCTGGACGCGGAGGAGGGCGCCGACATCCTCATGGTGAAGCCGGCGCTCCCCAGCCTGGACATCCTGCGCGAGGCCCGCGATCGCTTCGATCACCCGCTGGCCGCCTACCAGGTGAGCGGCGAGTATTCCGTGATCCGCGCAGCCGCGGAGCGGGGCTGGGTGGACGGCGACGCGATGATGCTGGAGTCGCTCCTCGCCATCCGGCGGGCGGGCGCCGACTTCGTGGTGACCTACTTCGCCCGGGACGCCGCGCGCCTGCTCGCGCGGAGATAGAGGAGCGCCGTGGAAGAGCCCGTGGAGTACAAGGTGGTCGAGACGAGCGACGTCACGGAGGAGTCGCTCGAGAAGATAATGAATGAATGGACCCGGCAGGGCTGGCGATTCGAGGGCCTCCACTTCGCCATGCGGGAATCCTCCCGCCGGCCCTCGATGGCTTTTCTCTTCTTCGTCCGCTCCCCCCGAGCCTGAATCCGCATGGCGAACTCCGCCTCCGGCCGCCGGAAAGTTTTCCTGATCGACGGGACGAACTACCTGTTCCGGGCCTTCTTCGCCATCCGCGGGCTCTCCAATTCCCGGGGCTTTCCCACCAACGCGGTCTTCGGCTTCACGAACATGCTGCTCAAGATCCTGCGCGAGCACGCGCCGGACCACGTGGTCATGGTGTTCGACGCGCCGGGGAAGACCTTCCGGGACGAGCTTTACGCGGAGTACAAGGGGCACCGGCCGGAGGTCCCGGAGGATCTGATCTCACAGGTCCCCGTGGTCCGCGACCTCGTGAGCGCCTTCCGGATCGGGCAGCTCGAGATCGAGGGTTACGAGGCGGACGACGTGATCGGGACGCTGGTGAAACGCCTTTCGACGGAGGACGTGGACACGGTGATCGTGACGGGGGACAAGGACCTCCTGCAGCTCGTGGGGCCCGGTGTCTCGGTGCTCGACACGATGAAGGACGTGACCTACGGACGCGACGAGGTGATCGCGCGCTTCGGCGTGCCGCCCGAGCAGGTGGTGGAGGTGCTGGGTCTCGCCGGGGACACGACCGACAACATCCCCGGTGTTCCCGGCATCGGAGAGAAGACGGCGGCCGAGCTCGTCCGCCAGTTCGGCGACATCGAGACCGTGCTGGCCCGCGTGGACGAGGTGAAGGGGGAGAAGCGGCGGGAGGCGCTCCGCGAGAACGCCGAGACGGCACGGCTCTCGCGGCGGCTCGCCACGGTGCATCTCGACGTGCCGATCGAGTTCAGCCTGGACGACTATGCCGTGAGGTCGCCGGATCGCGAGGCGCTCGCAAAGATCTTCCGGGAGATGGAGTTCGCCCGGCTCCTGAACGAGTTCGCGGAGGATCGCAAGGCGATCTCCTACGACGCCTACCGGGCGATCCTCCGGGAGGAGGATTTGCGCGCGTTCCTCGTGGAGGTCCGCGGAAGCGGCGTGCTCTCGGTCGATCTGGAGACCACGAGCGTGGATCCCATGCGCGCCGAGATCGTGGGCGTGGCCCTGGCGCACCGGGCCGGGGAGGCGGCCTATGTCCCCGTGGCGCACCGGGGTCTCGGCGCGCCGGCGCAGGTTCCGCTGGCCCTGTGCCTCGCCTGCCTTCGGCCCTTCCTCGAGGACGAGGCGTTCCCCAAGGTGGGGCAGAACCTCAAGTACGAATGGATCGTCTTCCGGCGCGCCGGGATCCGGATGGCCGGCATCCGGAGCGACTCGATGATCGCGTCCTACCTGCTCGATCCCTCCCGGATGCGGCACAACCTCGACGAGCTTGCGCGCGAGCACCTGGACCACAGGACGATCACCTACGCGGACGTGACCGGGACCGGCAAGAAGCAGATCCCGTTTGGCGACGTCTCGATCGACCGGGCCACGACCTACGCCTGCGAGGACGCGGACGTGGCGCTGCGGCTCGTGCAGAAGCTCGAGCCGCAGCTCCAGGCCGACGGTCTCGGGGATCTCTACGGGCGGATCGAGATCCCGCTCCTGACGGTGCTCGCCCGCATGGAGATGAACGGCGTCCTGATCGACGTCGATCTCCTGCGGGCCCTCTCGCGTAAATTCGAGGGGGAGCTCCGGGAGATCGAGGCGCGTGCCCATGCCCTGGCCGGCGAGGCCTTCAACCTGAACTCCCCGCGGCAGCTCGCGCAGGTGCTCTACGAGCGGCTCGGGCTCCCCGTGTGGAAGCGCACGCCCAAGGGGGGGCCCTCGACGGACATCGACGTGCTGGAGCGGCTGGCCGCCCAGCACGATCTGCCGCGGGAGATCCTCCGGCACCGGCAGCTCGCGAAGCTCAAGGGGACCTACGTGGACACGCTCCCCGAGCTGATCCACCCCGACACGGGGCGAATTCACACTTCCTACAACCAGACGATCGCCGCGACCGGAAGGCTCTCCTCGAGCGATCCGAACCTGCAGAACATCCCGATCCGCACGGCGGAGGGCCGCGAGATCCGTCGGGCCTTCATCCCGGGGCCGGGCCACCGGCTGATCTCGGCGGACTACTCGCAGGTCGAGCTGCGCATCCTGGCCCACCTCTCCGAGGACCCGACCCTGATCGCCGCCTTCGAGCGCGACGAGGACATCCACCGGCGCACGGCATCGGAGGTCTTCGGGGTTTCCCCCGATCGGGTGACGGAGGAGCAGCGCTCGCGGGCCAAGGCGGTGAACTTCGGCCTCATGTACGGGCAGGGGGCCTTCGGCCTCTCGCAGCAGCTGGACATCAGCACGCGGGAAGCGGAGGAATACATCGAGGGATACTTCAGCCATTTCGCGTCGGTGCGACGCTACTTCGAGAAAACGCTGGAACAGGCGCGGCGGCTGGGCTACGTGACGACCCTCATGAACCGCCGCCGCTACCTGGCGGAGATCGGGTCGGACAACCGGCAGGTCCGCAGCGCGGCGGAGCGGATGGCGGTGAACACGACGATCCAGGGGACCGCCGCGGACCTGATCAAGGTGGCGATGCTCGACGTGCAGGCGCGGCTGGATCGGGAGAGTCCGGAGACCCTCCTGATCATGCAGGTCCACTACGAGCTGGTCCTCGAGACGCCGGAGGGCGACCTTGACCGGGTCCGGGCGCTCGTGCAAGAGGAGATGGAGCGGGTCCTCCCGCTGCGCGTTCCCCTCAAAGTGGACGTGCGCGCGGGCCTCAACTGGAGCGAGGCCCACTAGAGCGTTTTTCGGCAAATCCGCGATTTATCCGGCTTATCCGGCCGAATAGGCCTTTTGGGGAGCCGTCATGCCGACGCAGGGCTTCGATCCACCCGACCTGGAGCTGGTGAAGCGGTGCCAGGAAGGGGATCGGGAAGCCTTCCGGATCCTCGTCGAGCGGTACCAGGCGCGCGCCACGCGCCTGGCCTACCGCTACGTGGGGAACATGGACGACGCCCAGGACATCACGCAGGACGCCTTCATCCGCGTCCACCGGTCGATCAAGGATTTCAGGAACGAATCGCAGTTCTACACCTGGTTCTATCGCATCCTCGTGAATCTCGCCCTCGATCACCTGCGAAGGAACAGGATGAAGGCCGCCGAGTTCCAGGACGGCGTGTTGCTCCGGAGCCAGAGTGCCTCGGACGCGCAGACGAGGAAGACGAACCCGCGCGAGGAGCTCTGGAAGAAGCAGCGGCAGCAGGCCATCGTGGGCGCGATCGACACGCTCCCGCCGGACCAGCGCACCACGGTGATCCTGCGGGAGATCGACGGCCTGTCCTACGAGGAGATCGCGCAGGTCACGAAGGTGCCGATCGGCACGGTGATGTCGCGGCTCTACTATGCGCGGCGGAAGCTGCAGGAGAAGTTGAAGGAGTACGTGGACTGAACCGGAAAACGGGGTGGAGACGATGGAACCGATGACAGACTGCCACGACCGCGACATGGCGCTCAGCGCATGGGTCGACGGCGAGCTGGGCCGGGCGGAGAAGCTTCGGGTGGAGGCCCATCTTGCGTCCTGCCCGCGCTGCCGCATCGAGGCGGCTCGATTCGAACGCCTCTCCGTGATGATCCGTGAGGCGGACGCCGAGGAGACCGCCGACCACCCGATGCCCTCCCTCTGGCCAGCCATTTCCCGGGGGATCGCCGAAGAGGATGCGCCGTCCGCCCGCTCGCTGGTCCATCGCTGGCGCGCATGGGCGCCGGCCTGGGCCCGTCCGGTCTGGGTGCCGCTCGCAATCGCGGCGGTGCTCGCCCTGACGATCGCCCTGCCGTTGTTCCGCCATGTGGCGAATCTGCAGGCGGACGACGCGATCGTGGAGAGCGTGGACGAGGGAGAAGTCATGGTCTTCCCGGGGAAGAAGAGCACGATCATCATCGTGCGCGACAAGTGATCGCGCGCGGCGGACCATCCTGCCACGGGGGTTGTCGATGAGAACGCGAGCCTTCGCCGCGCTGGCCGTCCCGCTTCTCGTCCTCCTGCTCGCCGCGGTCCCGAAGGGGACGTGGGCGGCGGACAAGAATCCGGACGACGAGAAGGCGGACAGCGACGGGCGGATCGTGAGCGTGGAAGTGCGGGTCATCCGGGCCTCCAATGAAGGGGGCAGCGTGGATCCGCTCCTGGAGGATCTCCGGGATCGCTTCGCCCGCTTCAGCTGGAAGTCCTACAAGCTCCTCGACACGCGCATCCTGAGGCTCGGGCCGGAGGGGGAGGGAACGGTTCCTCTCCCCAACGGCGATGTCTTCCGCCTTCACGACGTGACTCTGGGTGGAGACCGCGTCCACATGACCGTCGGTACGTCCGCCGTGGTCCTCAAGGTCTCCCTGGCCGACGACGGCACGGTCGTCGTGGGCGGTCTCAAGGAGGGCGGCGGAGACAGCGAGCTGATGGTGGCCGTGACCGCGAGTTTCTGAACAGCGGGCGGTGTGTGTCAACAGGAAGGGCGGGACCCGGCGGTCCCGCCCTTTCCGTTCGTGAAGCGGGAGCATGTCGCGGCCGGCGTCAGGCCCGTCCCCGCCGGAGGCGAAGAACCCGGGCGCCCCCCAGGAGCAGGAGGAGGACCAGGGATGTCCCCCCAAGCCCGGAGAGGGTGGGAAGGCTTTCGGGGACCGATCCCGCGTCGAGGGGATCGGAGTGGAACTGTACCTCCGTCCGGTCGGTGTAGCCGTCACCATCCGTGTCGGATCGTCGCGGATCGGTGCCGGTGTTCGACGGGGAGACGAACACCCCCGTGTTCGTCTCGACGGTGTCCAGGAGGCCGTCGCCGTCGTCGTCCGCGTCGCAGGCGTCCCCCTTGTGATCGTGATCAGTATCGGTCTGGTCCGGGTTGGCCTGGTTCCGGCAGTTGTCGCAGACGTTCCCGACAAGGTCTCCGTCCGTGTCCGCCTGGTCGGCGTTCTTGAGCGTGGGGCAGAGGTCGCAGGAGTCCCGGACCCCGTCGCGATCTGCATCGGCGGGAGTGGTGGGCGGGATCGCGTACTCGCCGATGTGGTAGGGGGGACTGGTCCAGGACCAGCAACCCTCCGCCGACTCGCTCACTCCCATGACCAGTTTCGCGCGCACCCTGGCCGGCCGCTCGATGCTTGACCAGCCGAGTGCGAAGGCCGTCTCCGCCACCGAGAAGTCGGTCGCGGAACCCTCCACGGGGACGCGCAGCGTCCGCGTCACCGGGGGGGATCCGTCCAGCGGGAGCGCGCGCAGCACGAGGTTCGCGCAGTCGCGCGGGTCGGCGCAGGCGGGCGTCGTCGCGAAGTGAAACGAGACGCGGCTCCCGGTCATGTCGAAGTCGATGAACTCCGCCTTGCCGTCCAGATCGCCGTCCACGCTCTCCAGCTCGCCGTTGCGCAGGGTGAGGAGGACGCCGTCGTCGCGGAGGGTCGCGTACACGGGCGGCATCGCGTTCGCGTCCGCGAGGATCCCGGCATAGCCGGCACCCATGTTGCGTTCGTCGCTCCCGGGAACCGGGGCGGCCAGACGGTAGTCGTTGTTCCAGCCGTCGACGAAGGGATCGGCCTGGTTCTCCAGCTCATCCGCGGCGGCAGGCGCAAACTCGCCCAGATCGGGATTCCACGCGTTGAAGTAGTAGTTCCAGGTGTGGAGCAGATCGCCCGGAGTGAAGCGGATCCCGGCCCTGCCCAGCGCAAAGAGCGGCGGGGGAACGTCTCCGATGATGTTGTCCCGCAGGGTCGCGTTGGGCTGCTCCGCGGGCGGCTCCGTCCACCAGGGGGGCCTCGCCGTGCCGTTGCCCGTGTCTGGGCCGCAGCTGTCGGGGGTGTCGTTGTCGGTGCAGCTCGGCTCGGTGAAAGGATCGTAGGGGTCGAACCAGGCCGCAGGCAGATCGCCCGTGCGCCCGAGGAGCGTGTTGTGGGTGATCTCGACCGTCCGATCGTGCTCCTGATCACGCAGGGCGTTCTGGCCGTTCCCGAAGCTCAGGTTTCCCCGGAGTCGCCGCGGGAAGGGGGTGGGCGTGCAGGTGGCGTAAACGCATCCCTCGGAAACGGACGAGAGTCCGTGCAGTTGGTTCAGGCTCGTGATATTGGCGACGCACCAGGTGCACTCCGACTGCCCGTGGCGGCCGTGGCGCGTGTGCACCGAGTACCAGGAGTCGCCGCGGTACATCCCGTCGGAGTTGTCGTAGGGCGTCCCGGAACCGCTGTAACCCGTCACGACGTTCACCGCGGGGACGTTCTGCCCGATCGAGCGCCCCGGCATGGAGATCTCCGCGTTGCCGTGGGACCAGAGGACCGAGTTGAACGTCCGCGAGCGCCCGTCGTTGTGCCCCGGCGAGGGATCGAAGGGATCGATCAGGCGGCCACCCCAGATCACGCCGGCCGCGCCCTTGACGCCGCGGCGCCCGCGCCCCACCGCCCAGAGCCGTCGGATCGTCACGTCCGGGCGCCGCTCGTTGTAGCCGGAGGCTACCGCGGAGGCAACCCGGAGAATCGAGACATCCTCGATGAGGGTCGCGCCGGAGGCGTTCGGGTTCACCCCGACCCCGTACCCGGACAGCGTCTGCATGTCGCGGATCATCGTGTCGCGCAGCGTGAGCTGATGCCCCGTCAGGTTGAGCACGGCTGAACCCGACGTCTTGAACACGTCGAGCCGCTCGAGGAGCAGGTTCTTCGCGCCGAGACCCCCGCCGTCCCCCTCGGTCTGCACCGCGATCATGTTCGGCAGGTCGTGGACGCCCGTGTCCGAGAGGTCGAAGTACTCGAGGGGGCGGTTTGCGTTGTCGATGTCTCCGACCACGATCGCGATGCCGTCGAAGTCGGCGTGCGCGATCGAGACCTTCGCGCCGTTCTCGAATCGCATGTTGAACCGGTTCGGCCCGGTCGCCCCCATCCGGGCCGGCCGGAAGATCGTCGCAGGATCACCTCCCGCCTCGAATCCGTAGGCTATCTGGAAGCCCCCCGCCAGCGCCGGTGCGTCGGCGAACACCCCGAACGTGTCGTTCTCGCCCCCGGCCGGGTCGGCGTCCACGGAAACGATCGGGTGGTAGTGGTGCGCGTCGTCCAGCAGGAACTTCCCCAGGTAGGCCTCGTCGGTCGCGGGGACCGCGTCCGGTCCGCCGTCGGGCACCGTCCAGTGGCGCGCGTCGGCTCCCGGGGTGGGGACGACCCGGGCGACGAGGCCCGCCGGATCGCGCCGCGTGGTGTCCACGGTCAGCACGTGCGGATCGGTCGCGGAGACGGCGGTGACCTCGAACGTGTAGCCGCGGGCCAGCCCGCCGTCGATCCGGATGAGATCGCCGGGGGCAACTCCGGAGAGAGGCTCCTGGAAACGGATCTCCAGATGGGTGTCATCGGGCGGCGAGGCGACATCGATGAGGCCCTTCGCGATCACGCTTCCCTGGATGACGACCCTCCCGCGCTGGGAAGAGACCACGCCGAAGTTTCCCGCGTTGGCCAGCACCGTGGCGCCCGGCTCCACGGTGAACGAGCATCTCGCGCAGGACCAGACGGAGCCGCCGATCTCCCCGACGTTGGCGACGGTGAACGTGGCGCCGGTTCGAACGGTGATCCTACCAAAATCCGTGACGTTCATGAGCCGATCGACGGTCGCGTCGACGTCCACGTCGATCACTTGGCCGTTCACGTCAAGGACGTCGTCGGTATCGGGGCAGCCGGGACAGGAATCGAGGAGGTCGCGGCAGCCCGCGCCCTGCCAGGTGACGGCAGCGATGGCGCCGCCGGTCGTGGCGGTACAGATACCGGGTGCCCCCCATGCCGGGGACGGCGCTTGCAGCAGAAGCAACACGACCAGGAGGAGTCGCCGCACGGGGTGGGGACCCACGATCTCTCGCACGGGCGTCATGGTGCCTAGCGTCGACGGAGCGCGCGATAGCCGGAGAGTAGCAGAGCGAGGACCATAAGTCCCGCGCCGGTCTGGCCCAGCGTCGGAACGCTCGGATTGGAGCCGGGGTTGTTGGGGTCAGTGCCCGCGGTCACCTCGGTGCCGTCCTCGAAGCCGTCGTCGTCCGTGTCGAGGTCGAGAGGATTGCTACCGGTGTCCGCGGCGGAGACGAAGATCCCCGTGTTCGTCTCGACGGTGTCCAGGAGCCCATCGTTGTCGTCGTCCGGGTCGCACGCATCGCCCTGCGCGTCGCCGTCGAAGTTCTGCTGGCCCGCGTTGGCCACGAAGAGACAGTTGTCCGAGCCGTCCGCGATGCCGTCATTGTCGTCGTCAGGGTCGCAGGCGTCGCCGAGGGCGTCGCCGTCGTTGTTCGCCTGGTCGAGGTTCGGCACGGCCGCGCAGTTATCGCAGGCGTCGCCCACGAGATCGGCGTCGGCGTCGAACTGGTCGGGATCTGAGACGCTCGGGCAGAGATCGCAGGCGTTGCCGTAGCCGTCGTTGTCCGTGTCCTGCTGGCCCGTGTTCGCTACCGCGGGGCAATTGTCCGTGTAGTCGAGGGTGGCGTCCCCGTCGTAGTTCTCGTTCGTGTTCGTCGTGAAGTTGATGTTCGGCGTGTCGGCCCCCGCCGTCACCGTGACGACCGTGCGCAGCGTCGGGTTGTCCGTCGCGCTCTCCCCGGCGCCGTTGTACCACTCGGGCGGGAACGACGAACTGAAGGTGCCGCCGGCCAAAATGTTCGAGAAGGCGAAGGTGTTCGGCGTGGAGACATTGATGGGCTCCAGAAGCACGTAGTAGCTACCCGGCGGCAGTCCAGTGATCGCGTAGCCCCCGGCGCCCACGCTCGTCCCCGCCTCGTTCACCCGTCCCAGATCCGACATGCGTGCCCGTACCGGAACACGGGGCGCGTTCACCGAGATAGCATGGATGTAGGCTCCGCGCGCACCCGTGAGCGGGCTCGTGCCGAGGAACACGCGGCCCGAGATCGAACCGAGGGTGGCGGGCGGCGTGTTGGCCGTCGTCGGGTAGAAAAACTGTACCCCCATCACGTCGTCCGGCTGGAGCGATCGCATCGACGTGCCGAAGACGAAGGGGAACATCGTGGCCCGGTCGTTGTTGTCCGCGTTGAAGGAGAGGTTCCGGAGCTTCCCGTAGACGGGGCTGTGGTCCAGGCCCAGGCAGTGCCCGATCTCGTGGGAGGCGACCCCCTCGATGTCGTAGGTGCCGCCGCTGATCGAGAAGGTGAACACGGCGCCGTTGAATACGATGTCGCAGTCGCTGATGATCCCGGTGCTCGGACTGAAGAAGAAGTTCGCGAAAGCCACGGTGCTGGAGCCGATCGTGTTCCCCGTGTCGGTCTCGGCGAAGTAGATCTTGTTCGCGCCGTCATTCGCGATACCGCTGGCACCATTGAAGGTGTCGCCCAGCTCTTCCACGATGGAGGGGCAGATATCGAGAAAGGTTTCGGGAATCCCCGACGCCGGCTTGTCCCAGTGATCGAAGGCGGTGAGGATCGCGTTCGTGCCGTCGGAGGCGGGGGTGACGTCCGCGGAGCCATCGATGTCGATGCGGAACCTGATCTTGTCGCCGTCGATGATAAGGTTGGCGCACGAGACGCCCATCTTGGCGCGGTTCAGATGTGCGCGCAGATCGCTCGAGTTGATCGCCTCCTCGATGAACGCGCGGGCGGGCAGCGCGACGAGGAGCACCGTGAGGAGCGCGGGGAGGAACGCCGCCAGCGGGAGGAAGACTCGTCGCGTCACGGTCGGCCGCCGAGCTTGCGGATCACGTCGTCCAGGGGCAGGGCCGGGATCGCCCCCGGTGGCATGGCGCCGGCCGGAAGCCGCTCGCCCCGGCTCCCCCAGGCCGGGCCGGGCGCCTCGACCACCTCCGCGCCGCTCGCGTCCCTTTTCACGTCGAGCTTGCCCTGGAAGAGGCCGACCGGGCGCACGTCGCCCGAGGGCCCCTTGGGTTCCGCGAGGATCAGCACCCGATCCCCCGGGTGAAACACGGGGGCGCCGGGGGTCATCATCCCGGTGTCCCCGACGATCCCGCCCGGCACCATGACGTGGATCAACGCTCCGCCCTGTCCCTTGAGCCGCCGCTCCACCCGGATTCGCACGCGGGTCTCGATGAGCCGGTGGTCCTTGTCCCAGGCGGCGCGGGTGTCCTCCACCGTCCCCAGGATGACGTCGGAGGACTGGCTCTGCATTTGCTCGAGCGAAAGGGGAATGACGGTGGCCGGCAGGGCCGGCGCGGCGCGGAGGATCAGGGCGAGGATGGCCGTAAGGAGGCCGGCAATCCGGGCGAAACGGGCTGGCATGGCTCGGAAAGACTCCAGGGATCCCGGGACGTCCACGAACGCAGGCCTGGAGCGTGGGCGACCCGAAGAGCGAGGCGGCAGGTGAGGCCGTCGCTTCGTTATCTGGCCGGGTTCGGCCATCCTATCACGGCGGATTCCCCCGGACCAGACGCGCGCCGGGGCCTACCCCGTCCTTATCGACCTGTGCTACAAGCGGCTGAAACGGGCGCGGGCATCCCGTGCCTGACCCCATCCGGGAGACTCCTTGAAGCCGGGACGAGCGAGCCGCACAGCGGAAGGGGTGGCCGCGATTCGCGCCGCGGAGACCATGCGCCCCTCCGGCGAGCGGTTGTTCACCGATCCCTACGCGAAGCTTTTCCTCCGTCCGGCCTACCGGATTCTCATCGAGCTTTCCCGACTTTCCCTGTTCCGGGACATTCTCGTCTCGCTTTACGACCGCCGTCTCCCCGGCGCGCTCGGGATCGTTCTGTGCCGCACCTGCTACATCGACGACGCCCTGGGCGATGCCCTGCGTGACGGAGCGGACCAGGTGGTGATCCTGGGGGCGGGCTTCGACAGCCGCGCCTGCCGTCTCCCGGGCATCGAGCGGGCGCGGGTCTTCGAGGTGGATCACCCGGACACGCAGGCGCGCAAGCGCGCGTGCCTCTCCCGCGTGCTGGATCCCCTTCCGTCGCACGTCGTCTTCGTCCCCGTCGACTTCGATCGCGACAGGCTCTCGGACGCGCTCGACGCGGCCGGCTACAGGCGCGATGCGAAGACCTTCTTCATTTGGGAAGGCGTGACGAGCTATCTGACCGCCGAGGCGGTGGACGCTACCTTCCGCTTCGTCGCGTCGGGGTCCGCTCCCGGCAGCCGCATCGTCTTCACCTACCTCCACAGCGGCCTCCTCGACGGCACCGCTCGCTTCGAGGGGGCGGCCGAGCTCATGGCCTTCGTGCGCAGGGCCGGAGAGCCCTTCTCCTTCGGGCTCGACCCGGAGGAGCTGCCCGCCTACCTTGGCGCCCGCGGGCTCGCGCTCGTCGAGGACGTCGGCGCGTCAGAGTACCAGGCGCGCTACATGACGGGCCCGGGTCCCAGGGCCAGGGTTTCCCCCTTCACCCGTGCCGCCATCGCCCGCGTGACGGGCCCACCGCCCTCTCCGCGCTGAGCCGAAAAACGAACCCGGCGGCTCGAATCGAGCCGCCGGGTGCACTGATGCAGGTCAGGATATTCCAGGCTCAGCCGATGTGGCGCCGCCGCGAACGCACGATGAACGCAAGCCCGCTCCCCAGCAGGAGGAGGGAGGCCGGCTCGGGGATGTCCTGAGGCGGACGGACCTGCGAGACGATCTGATCGATGAACGTGATGGTCGCGGTTCCTGCAATACCGACCGACGTGCTTCCGAAGAGGAAGATGTCCTTCGTCACGTGGACCGCGGAGACAGGCGGGTCGATATAGATGACCTGCTCCAAGTTACGCGGGGGAGTCGTAACCTGCGCCTGCCCGAGAATCATCGATTCGTCCAGGGTGGAGACGGTTTCCGCCACGCTTGCGAACCCGGTTCCCGTGACGATCCCGTTGAACTTGAGGTGAATGTCGGAAATCATGAAATTCGGATTCAGGACCTCAACATCGTAGTCGATCAAGAGGTCCAGGGAGGAGCCTGCTCCCGTATGGATACCCCCCGAGAACTCCAAGCCGTTGTTGCCGCTGACCGTGACCCCTCTCACGATGATCCCACCGAGATCCGGTGGATTAGTGGTGGGTCCGGTCGGGTTGAGTATCGCTTGAAAGTTGCCGAACTTCTTGTCGCCGACGGTGATGGTGCCGTTGGTCGCGATCAGAGACGCCAGGGTATCGATTGCATTGGCCTGGGCCCTGGTGGCGGAGGCCACGGTGAAGCACATCAGGGCTAAGATGGACAACACGGTCAAGGAGAGTTTCCGAGACATGGGATCCCTCGCTTTGCTCGGGTTCTGGGGAAGGGTCGCCCGGCCAAGGCGCCCTCGTTCACAGGGGAAGTGACGGTTTGGGGAAATTGGTGGCAAAAAAAGTCACGGAGGCGTCAGGGCAGGAAAATCCGTTGAAAGAAGGGGGCTTCGGGAGGACCTGGCTCTGGCGG
>JBGPLH010000005.1:0-23914 GCA_041486365.1 Thermodesulfobacteriota bacterium
ACCTTGTCGGGCCTCTCGTCGACGACGTCGGCCCTCGCTGCGGTTGGGACCCCTGGATCCCGAGTTCAGCCCGCGACGGCGCCGCGCAGGAAAACCAGCAGGGCGAGCGATCCCGCCAGCACCACGAGCAGGATCGACCCGGCGATCCACATCGACCGCCGGAGCGCCGCCTGCCGGATCCGCTCGGCCTCGAGCATCATGCTCGGGATCGTCGCGAGCACCGGCATCTCGAAGAAGCTCTGGACGTCCTGCGCCTTGCGCAGGGAGTGGTCGGAGACCTCGACAAGCACCACCAGGCCCATGCCGAACATGAAGCTGAAGAACAAACCGAACAGGGTGAACTTCATCCGGTCCGGCTCCACCGGCTTGGTGGGCACCTGCGCGGCGTTCAGCACGCGGAACTGCTCCCCCTTCTGCTTGCGCTCGAGGTTTTCCGCCATGCGGGCGTCCTGCATCTTGAGGAGGAGCTCCTGGTACTGCCGCTCCATGAGCCCGAGATCGCGCTCGAGGGTGTTGAGCTCCTCCTGGCGCTTGGGGGTCTCCTCGACGAGCTTCTCGACCTTGGACACGCCGGCGCCGAGCTTGCCCAGGTCTTCCTTGAGACTCACGGCCCGGAGCTCCGACTGGCCGAGCTCCTGGCGGGTCTGGAGGACGGCCGGGTTCGAGAAATCGCCGGCCCTCTCCTCGGGCTGCGCGACCCGCGCGTTGATCCGCCCCCTGAGCAGCTCCATCTCCCGCTTCACGGCCGCCACGTCGGGGTGCTTGTCCGTAAGGCCGTTGGCGGCGTAGATCGACAGCAACCCCTGGAGCTCCTGCAGGCGGCGGGCCGGATCGGCCTGCGAGCTCGCGGCCTCGAGCTCGGCGAGCGCCTTCTCCAGCGTGATCCGCCGGTCCTCCTCGGCGCTGATCGCCTCGGCGACGGACTGCTGGGCGCTCTGCATTCTCTCGAGCTTGTTCAGATTGGCCTGAAGCTCCGAGGGGAGCTGGCCGCGGAACTGCTGCTTGTACTGGGCGATCTTCGCTTCCTGCTGGGCCAGCTGATTCTTCGCCGCCTCCAGCTCCTTGGCCAGGAAGTCGGAGGTGCCCACCGCCAGCTGCTCCCGTTCCTTCAGGTTCTCCTCGATGAAGATCGACGCGAGCTTGTTGGCCACGGCGGCCACGACCCGCGCGTTCTCGCCGCGGTAGGACAGCTTGAAGGAGTCGATCACCTTCTGCTTCGTCGGGGAGCTCTCCTCCGCATGCGTGAGGCTCTCCTCCGGCGTGATCTGGATGTCTCCGATCATCCGGTAGAAGATCTCCTCCCGGGTATGCGTGGCCACCATGTCGGGGTAGAGCTTGAACTCGTCGATGATCTGGTTGAGCCGATCATAGCTCAGCATCTGCTTGATGATGATGTCCACGCGATCGCCGATGTCGGCCGTGATCGTGGGGCGCACGTAGTCGACCGGCACCTTCTGGGGCGTGATCAGGATCGTCGTGCTCGCCTCGTACACGTCGGGAAGCGTGAGTGCCCAGAGCCCCACGATCGGGAAGGCCACCACGATCGGCGTGATCAGGAACCACTTTCGCCGCCGGACGATGGCGAGAAGCGACTGGATGGTGATTCCGGCTTCCGCCGGTCGCTGATTCATGATGCCCTGCTCCTCCAGATCCCGGATCCCGTCGGCCCGCGCGTCGCGCGGGCGCCCCTCAGAAACGCGCCTCGTTCCGGAACTCCAGGCCGAACATCACCTGGTTCACGTTGAAGTCCGATGCCCCCCGGCCTCCCTGGTTGAAGCGCGTGTGGTCCCAGCCGAGATAGGCTGTCCACCAGCGGTTGAACCGGTAGTCCAGCCGAGGCTGGAAGAAGGCCTGCTTCAGATCCAGCCGCTGCGGGATGTCGAAGGTCTTGCTGTCCAGCGCGTCCCGCTCTCCCGTCTCCGGGTCCACGGTGGGCAGGATGGCGAAGGCGCGAGAGATTGACTTCGCCCGGAGGTAGCGCGTGCCGATGCTCAGGTGCCAGCGGCGGCTCAATTCGCGATCCAGCGTGAGTCCGACCTGATCCTGCTCGAAGGTCCCGTTGACGCCCTGGCCGCTGTCCGACGAGCGTGTCGCGTCGAAAGCGAGCCGCGTGGTGCGGTTGATCTGGTAGTTGATCGCCATGGCGAGCGCCAGGCTCACCGACGTGTCATCCACCTTCGTGCCAGGCTCCTTCACGAATGGCTGCGTGAACGTTCCGAGGACCGGGTCCGTCTTCTTGTACCGGATGTTCTTGATCAACGTGACCTTGTCCGGCAGGTTGATCTCCCGCGTCCACTGCGGTCCTGCCGTGATGTCCATCGTCAACCTCGGCGTGAGCACCGTCGAGAAGCCGACGCGGGTCGTGAAGACGTCGGCGTCCTGCTGCTCGGCGAAGGGGAAGCCGCTGTTCCGGTTCGTCGTCCCCTCGATCACGCTCTGGAGGATCGTCGAGGAAGAGAGCTGGTAGGCCCCCGAGAGCGTGACGGACTTATTGATGAGGTCATTGCCCTCGCTCGCGAAGCTCTGCGAGTCGTCGTAGGACAGCGTCGTGGTGAACCGCCTCGACCAGAACGACGAGATCGAGGGCGACCAGTTCGTTCCCGTCGTGCGAGCCCCCCGCGTGGGGACGATCACGTTGAGCTGCCCCGGCTCCGTCAGGGCCTGCCCCAGGATCAGCGAGCTGGAGTAATTGTAGCCGCCCACGATCGAGAACGTGTGGTGGTCGTTCAGGTCCCGGGCGAACTCTCCCGAGATCGCGTAGTAGTCCCCGCTCAGCTCCTGGTTGTCGGGGAAGCTCTCCCGGCGATAGAACCCCCGGGCCAGCCATCGCGTCTTCCCGTCGTCGTACACGATGGACAGATCCGGGACCGTGTTGATCGACGTCTCCTTGATCTGTCCCTGGCTCGAAAAGAAAAGGTTGTCGTCGTACTCGCCGTACTCCCGCAGCCCGTACAGGATGCTCATATTGTCTAAGGCCGCGGCATTCCCGGCCACCGCGAGCACGATCAGCGCCGCGGCGAGCAGCGGCAGGACGCCCGGGGGGAGGCGCCGCGATCTCACGGAGAGCATCGCCATCGGACCTCGATGTTCGGCCCCGCTGAATGCCGCGGCGGGGTCCGCCCCGTTCCTGCCACGCGGGCGTGCCCCGCGGGCCTGCCCCGCGAGTCCGCCCTAGTCGCTCACCAGGATCACGTCGCCCGGCCGCACGATCAGGTTCTGCTCCGGGTGCTTCCCCTTCACGACCCCGTTGTAATCGAACTTCAGCCGGTACTCCTTCCCCTTCTCGCGCCGGAGGATCTTGACGCCGTCCCTGTCCGCGAAGGTCGTGAACCCGCCGGCCATGGAGATCAGCTGCAGCACCGTCGTGTCCTGCCGGATCGGCACGGGCCCGGGACGCGTCACCTCGCCCATCACGTAGGCCACCGGATAGTTCACCTGGAGCACGATCACCGTGACGTTCGGCTCCGTCACGTACTCCTTCAGGCGCTCCGTGACCACTTCCTTGATCTGCCGCGCCGTGAGCCCCGACACCCGTATTTCCCCCGCCAGCGGGAGCGAGACCCGCCCGTCGGGTCGCACCGGAATCTGGGCCACCGAGATATCCGGTTGCTTCCAGACGACGATGGAAAGCACGTCGTTGGGCCCCACCTGGTACTCGTCCATCACCGCCGTCACGGAGGGAGGCGGCGCTTCCTCGCCGCGCACCCAGGAGCATGCGGAGGTGCAGACCACCATCGCCAGGAGCAGGCTCCGTCCCAGCCTCCTCATCCGTTCTCCCCCCCCACATTGCAGAACTGCTCGGCCCCCGCATTTTTCATAGCCGGCCCTCGTTTCAAGAGGTGCCTCCGGGCGGGTGACCTCCGGTCAGATCGTCTCGGTCAACGGGAGCGCACTTCGCGTCACTCACGCGGCGCCACGTAGACCTTGTTTCCTCCCTCCTGCTTGGCCCGCTGCAGCATCCGGTCCGCCTCCGAGAGCAGGTCGTCCGCGTAGTTCCCGTTCGTCGGGAAGCAGGCGCCTCCGATGCTCACCGTGCGCCGTCCCTCCAGCCCCCGGGCGAAGACGTAGTCGGCCACCCTCCGCCGCAACCGCTCTCCGATCCGCACCGTGTTCGCGTCGTCGGCGTGGTGCAGAAGGACCGAGAAACGGTCATCGGCCTGCCGCCCGATGACGTCGGTCGACCTCAGCTCATCCCGCAGGAGCTCCGCCACCACGCGCAGCAGTTCATCCCGCGGGGGTTGCGGCGCCTCGATGGCCCCCTCTCCGTCGCCCTGGTCCATCTCCAGGAAGAGCAACGTGACGAAATACTGATAGCGGATCGCCTTCTTGACCTCGAGATCGAAGAGGAAATCAAAAAGCTGCTTCCTGAGGACCCATGTTTCTTCGTCCAACATCGCCCTCCACTCGGGAGCGGCGCTATCCGCCCGCTGCTTGCTGCCGGCCATGGGTCGACCCGCGCGCCCCCCGACGATCGTGTGTCAACCATCGGTACCCGGGGGGGAATTCTTGAAGACACACCGTCCAGCGTATACCGGAATCGGTGGGAGGAGATCCCTACATTTCAGGATATCTCCGTCAGCCCGTTCTCCTTCATCTTGTAGAGAAGCGCCTTATAGCTGATCTGAAGGATTTCCGCCGTTTCCTTGCGGTTCCAGCGCGTCTGCTGGAGCACCTTCTCGATCACCTTCTTCTCCGCGAGCTGGCTGGCCCGCTTGCCGATCTCCTTCAGGCTGTAGTGGTTCGATAACCCTTCCGTGATCTCGCGAAGGTCTTCGATCGCGAAGGCGCCGTGGGAAGGCGGCGGGCCCTCCTGGACCTGGAACTCCTGGATCACCGCCTTCTCGCTTCCCAGCACCACGATCCGCTTGATCATGTTCTCCAGCTCGCGGACGTTCCCCGGCCAGGTGTAGGAGAGGAAGGTCTCCATCGTCGCGTCAGACAGGAACGGCACGCTCTTGTGGTACTGCTCGTTGTACCGCTTGAGGAAGTAGTCGACGAGCAGCGGAACGTCGTCGATCCGGTCGCGCAGCGGCGGGATCGTGATGCTCACCACGTTGAGCCGGTAGAACAGATCCTCCCGGAAACTCCCTTCGCGGACGGCCCGCTCGAGGTTGCGGTTGGTCGCCGCGATCACCCGCGTGTCCACGTTCACGTCGTTCTCGCCCCCGAGCCGTGAGAACTCGCCGTCCTGCAGCACCTGCAGGAGCTTCGCCTGGAGGTTGGGGTGCATCTCGCTGATCTCGTCGAGGAAGATCGTCCCGCCGTTGGCGTACTCGAACTTCCCCAGCTTGCGCCGCTGGGCACCCGTGAAGGCCCCCTTCTCGAACCCGAACAGCTCGCTCTCCAGGAGCTCCGAGGGGAGCGCGGCGCAGTTGATCTTCACGAAGGGCTTCGTCCGGCGCGCCGACTTGGCGTACAGCATCCGCGCCACCAGCTCCTTTCCGGTGCCACTCTCCCCCCGGATGAGCACGGTGATGTCCGTGTCGGCCACCTGCTCGATGATCTCCTGGACCTCCTTCATCTTCCGCGTGGTGCCGAACAGGAATGCGGAGGAGGTCTGCTCCTGGACCTTCTCGCGTAAGAACTCCACCTCTGAAACGAGCTTCTTCTTCTCCAGTGCCTTGTTGAAGGCGATCTTGAGCTCGTCCGACTCGAAGGGCTTGCGCAGGAAGTCCGTGGCCCCGAGCTTCATCGCCTGCACGATCGTCTTGGCCTGCCCGTGCCCCGAGAGCATGATCACCGGGACGGTCGGCTCCTTCTCCTTGATCAGCCGGAGCGTCTCGATACCGTCGATCCCGGGGAGGACCAGGTCGAGGGTGACCAGGGTGGGCTCCACCTTGTCCAGCTCCGTGAGCGCCTGCTCGCCCGATTCGACGGTGAAGACCCGGTATCCCAGCTTCGTGATGAGGGCCTTCAGGTAGTCGCGCGTGCTCGAATCGTCGTCGATGACCAGCACCTTGATCTTGTCCTTCATACCCGAACCTCTTTCCGAGGACCCCGGGGCCGGAACGGTCCCGGGCGCACTGCGGTCGAATCCCTTCTCCCGGGCACGCGGGGCTCCTAGGAGCCCTGGCCCAGCCCGCACTCCTTGATCTTCTGAAGCAGCGTCTTGTAGCTGATGTTCAGGATCTTCGCGGCCTTCTTCCGGTTCCAGTTCGTCTGGAAGAGCACCCGCTGGATGGTCTCCCGCTCCGCCTCGAGCGCCGCGCGGCGACCGATCTCCTTGAGCGGCGAGATCCCGCCCGTCTCCGTCTCCACCACGCTCTGAATGAAGGAGGGCTTGGGCTGTGGTCCGCGTTGGGCGCGCAGCTCCTCGAGGATCGGGACCTCGTTCTCGAGCACGACGATCCGTTTGATCTGGTTCTCCAGCTCTCGCACATTGCCCGGCCACTCGTGGCCGAGGAACGCCTTCATCAGATCGGGCGAGATCGCCTTCACGCGCTTGTTGTACTTGCGGTTGTAGCGATCGAGGAACTGCTCGCACAGGATCGGGATCTCCTCTCGCCGATCCCGCAGGGGCGGCACGAGGATGTTCACGACGTTCAGCCGGTAGTAGAGGTCCTCGCGGAAGCGCCCCGACTCCACCTCGCGCTCGAGCTGGCGGTTCGTGGCCACCAGCACCCGCACGTCCACCTTGATGTCGCGCTGCCCGCCCAGGCGGGAGAACTCCCCGTCTTGAAGCACCTGGAGCAGCTTGGCCTGGAGCACCGGACTCATCTCACCAATCTCGTCCAGGAAGATCGTCCCGTGGTTTGCGAACTCGAACTTGCCGGGCTTGCGACTAGCGGCACCGGTGAAAGCCCCCTTCTCATAGCCGAAGAGCTCGCTCTCCAATAATTGCTCGGGCAGCGCCGCGCAGTTCACCTTCACGAAGGGCTTGTCGCGCCGAAGGCTGCGGTTGTGGATCGCCCGGGAGATCACCTCCTTGCCCACGCCGCTCTCCCCATGGATCAAGACCGTGACGTCCGTTTCCGCGATCTGCTCCACGAGATCCTTGATCTTGGCCATCCGGGGGCTGATCCAGACGATCCCCTCCCCCCAGCTCCCCTTGTCGGTGAGCTGGGATCGGAGGTAGTCGCGCTCGCCGCGCAGCTCGCGATTCTCCAACACCTTGCGGATCGCGATCTCCAGCTCCTCCTCCTCGAAGGGCTTGTTGATGTAGTCCGACGCACCGATGCTCATCGCCTCCACGATCGTGCGCGCCTTCCCCACGACGGAGAGCATGATCACCGGGAGGTCCTGTTCGAGTGCCTTGATCCGCCGGAGCGTTTCCAGGCCGTCCATCTCCGGCATCATCACGTCCAGGATGATCACGGACGGCTTGAAGCCCGAGGCGATCATCTGCAGCGCCTGCTCGCCGCCGTTTGCCGTCCGGGCCTGGAAGCCTTTCAGGGAAAGGAGGTTCTGCAGGTAATTGCGAATCCCTTCCGCGTCGTCCACCACAAGGATCGAGACGTCCTTCCGCATGACTGCTCCTTCATCCTTGCTGCGAGGTCCCACCTGCCGGGACTGAACCTACGTGATGCCGCCCGCGAAGCGGAGGGCCCATCAACCAGGGGGCGTCTCCCTCCGGGCGGCTCGCTGCGGGAGACGGAAGGTGAACGTGCTCCCCGCCTGCAACCGGCTCGTCGCCCAGATCCTTCCGCCGTGGGCCTCGACAATCCGCCGGCAAATCGCGAGCCCGAGTCCGCTCCCCTTGTGCCCGCCCGAACGCTTACCCACCTGTGAAAACTCGTCGAAGATCAGATCGACGTCGCCTTCCGGGATGCCCATACCGTTATCGGTCACGGAAACCTGCAGGAGGGGAGCTTCTTCGTCCGCGGGCTCCAGCCGATCCGCCCGCAGCGTGATGATGCCACCGGGCATCGTGAACTTGATGGCGTTTCCGAGAAGATTGATCAGGATCTGCTCGATCCTTTCCCGGTCGAACACCGCGCGATCGATGCCGGGTCCAAGCCGCGTCTCCACGCGCAGCCCCCGCTCCTCGATCATCGGCTTGAGCTGGGCCAGCACGTTGGCGACGGCGTCGGCCAGGCTGTGCTCCCCCACTTCGAGCTCCATCCGCCCGGCGTCCATCTTCGCGATATCGAGCAGGTTGTTCAGGAAGTTCGAAAGCCGATCGCAGCTCTTGCGGGTCTCCTCGAGGAAGGCGCGCTGCTGATCGTTGAGCGAGCCGACGCTCCCGCCCAGGAGCATCCGGTTGTATCCGCTGATCACGGTGGTGGACGTTCGCAGCTCGTGGGTGACCATGTTCAGGAACTCGGTCCGCTGCTTGAAGATTGCCCGGAGCTTCTCGTTGGCCTCGTGCAACTCCCTGTGGCGGCGGTGCAACTCGGCGTTCGCGCGGAGCAGGTTCTCCTCCAGCGTGCGGCGGAAGCTCACGTCTCGCACGGCGAACTGAACCGCAGGGAGCTTGCGGAACTCAATCGCGGAGGCGCCCAGCTCGAGTCGGAGTTCCCGTCCGTCGCCGCGCCGGAGCCGGCGCTCCAGGAATACGACGAGAGGGTTGTCCTCCCCCCCGGCGGGCATTGCGCGCGGCAGCGGCTCCTCGAAGAGCGCGTCAGCCGGCCGGTCGACCAGGTCCCGGCGCGCGATCCCGCTCAGGGACTCGAACGCTTCGCTCGTGTAGACGATCAGACCGTTCTGGACCGCGAACAGTCCGTCGCTGAACCGGTCCAGCAGCGCGAGGTAGATCCGCTCGAGGAGCCCCTGGTCGCGCTCTGCGCGATCGAGGGCGCGCCGCCGGAAGATCCAGGCCTCGAGGCACGCGGCGAGCATCTGGGGCGGCATGGGAGCGTGCAGGACCTGCCAGGCGCCGGCGTCGCGGGCGCGCGCCGCGAGATCCTCGGCTTCCGCGGGGGCGGCATCGATGAGCGCGATGATGGGTATGTCGCGGGTCTCGGGCGACGAGGCAAAGGTCTTGATGGTGAGCAGCGGCTCCTCTCCCGAGACGTCGACGAGGATGCCGTCGGGCACGTCGATCCTCAGCGCCGGAGGCGGCGGCGGTTCCACCATCGCCTCGAGGGCGATACCGTTCTCGCGGAGGAATCGGGGGTCGACGGCCGCATGCGCCCGGGGCGCCGCGGTGTCAGATGTCAGGTGGACGATGCGTCCTCGGATCATCCCTCTTCCTGTCCGGCCCACGCGCGTCGGTGTCGGCCCGGATCCTGTCGGCCCGCGCTTGGACGGGGCCCCCGGTCCGCGGTCCGCGTTCCTTGCCGGAGCGCGCGGCCCCCATCAGGCCGCGCCGGCTCCCGGTGAGGGCCCTCGGCACGGCCCTGATTTCGCCCCGGATGGCATCCGTTGGCGACGGCTCTCCGGATTGATCGCCCATCCACGGAAAATGTTTTCCACCTTACGGAAACAACTTGCCTAAACACCTGTGGAAAACTTTTCCCTTTTTCGGTGGAGGAATGTCCCTGAAGTCCGTGCGGCTTGCTCGAATGGGGCCGATAAACCCCGTTTTGAAAGGTTATCGGTGGTTTCGATCGAAAATTGGTTTACTATTTTGCACAAAAGATAACCTTTTTTTCCCACGCACCTTATCACCGGGCCCGAGAACTTGTCAATCCTGGATCGATCCACCTGCCCCACCTTGAAGGCCCGGCGGCCCGGGTGGTATAAAAGCCCGCGAACTGCCTTGGATTTCGGTCCGAAGAGGATTTCGGGGGCACTCCCCGGGCTGCCTTCGCCCGTCGAGGCTCACTCTCTCTCATCCTCCGGCCCAGAAATCTCGGGCTCCTGCGCCATTTCAGGACCCTCAGGGCGACGATCGGGGCAGCAATCAGGTCAATAAGGGGCTCAGCCAACCGTGGAAAAGCATCCCGACCTGCCTGGAGACGAGGCGAGGGCCAGGGCCCGGTCGAGGGTCCTTCGGGAGGCAATCGAACACCATAATTACCGCTACTACGTCCTCGACGACCCGGAAATCTCCGACGCCGAGTACGATGCCCTCCTGCGCGAGCTCCAGGCGATCGAGGAATCCTTCCCCGGGCAGAGGGATCCCCTTTCCCCCACCCAGCGCGTGGGCCACGCCCCGCTCGACCGTTTCGCCCCCGCGCGCCACGCGACGCCGATGCTCTCGCTCTCCAACGCCGAGAGCGCGGACGAGGTCCGCGAGTTCGACGCACGTGTGCGCCGGCTCCTCTCGCGAAGCGCGCCACTCGCCTACACGGCCGAACCGAAGATGGACGGGCTTGCCGTCGAGCTGCTGTACGAGCACGGTGTGTTCCGGCGCGGCGCCACGCGCGGCGACGGCGTGTCGGGGGAGGACGTGACCCAGAACCTCCGGACGGTCCGCAGCATCCCGCTGCGGCTGCGTACCCCCGCGAAGACCCCGGCCCCCCCCCGCCTCGCGGTTCGAGGGGAGGTCTACATGGCGATCGCCGACTTCCAGGCGCTCAACGCGGCTCGCCTTTCGAAAGGCGAGCCCGCCTTCGCGAACCCGCGAAACGCCGCGGCCGGCTCCATCCGGCAACTAGACCCGCGGATCACCGCCTCCCGTCCCCTGGACATCTTCTTCTACGGCGTCGGCGAGACCACGGGTCATCGCTTCCGGACACAGTGGGAGATCCTGCAGACGCTTCCGAAATGGGGGCTGCGGGTGAACCCGCTCATCGCGCGCTGTGAGGATGCCGAGGAGGCGATCCGCTACTTCGACGGGCTGGCCGGCAGGCGGGAGGCGCTCCCCTACGAGATCGACGGCGTCGTGATCAAGGTGGACGACCTGCGCCTACAGGAAGAACTCGGCACGATCGCGCGATCCCCGCGCTGGGCGGTCGCCTACAAGTTCCTCCCGCGGCAGGCCACCACGCGGATCCGGGCGATCGAAGTCTCCGTGGGCCGCACGGGCGCACTCACGCCGGTGGCGATTCTCGAGCCCGTGAGCATCGGCGGAACGACGGTGAGCCGGGCCACGCTGCACAACCAGGACGAGATCGACCGGAAGGATGTGCGCGTGGGGGACAAGGTGCTCGTACAGCGAGCCGGAGACGTGATCCCGGAGGTCGTGAAGATCATCGAGAGCAAACGAACCGGGAAGGAGAAGAAGTTCCGGATTCCGGATCGCTGCCCGGTCTGTGAGGGCGTGGTGGAGCGGAGCGAGGGGGAGGCGGCCTCCTACTGCGTGAACGCCCAGTGCCCCGCCCAGGTCCGCGAGCGGATCCTCCACTTCGCCTCCAAGCGCGCGATCGACATCGACGGGCTCGGGGACAAGATCGTGAACATGCTCGTGGAGAAGAAGCTCGTCTCCAATGCGGCGGATCTTTACGCTCTCGAGGCGAAGACGCTGGCCGGGCTCGAGCGGCTCGGGGAGAAGTCGGCGGCCAATCTGGTGGCCGCGATCAAGGGTAGCAGGCGTCCGCCCCTGGGCCGGTTCATACACGCGCTGGGGATCCGGCACGTCGGGGAGCAGATCGCCGACATCCTGGCCCGTGAGTTCGGGTCGATCGAGGCGCTCGGGCGCGCTTCGGAGGACGAACTCACGGCCGTCCACGGCATCGGACCCGAGATTGCCGGCAGCGTGGCGGCCTTCTTCCGCGAGGTGCGCAACCGCGAGTTGATCCGGCGCATGGAGAAACTCGGCGTGGACCCGCAGGCTCCCGCGCGGCGCGGGCCCGGCACCGGCGGGCCGCTCGAGGGGAAGACTTTCATCTTCACGGGCGCCCTCGCGTCCATGACGCGGGAGGAAGCGGGCGACGCGGTGGAGCGGCTCGGTGGCCGTGTGGGCGCGACAGTGAGCCGGAAGACGGATTACGTCGTGGTGGGTGAGGACGCGGGATCGAAGGCGGCCCGCGCCGAGAAGCTCGGCGTTCCGATGCTGGACGAGGCGAAGTTCCTGAAACTCATCGGGCGCTGACGGCGACTCAAAGAGGACTCCCGAGCAAAGCGAGAGCCGAAAACCGCGAAGACGCGGATCGACCGGAGAGCGCTCGAAGAGAAAGCGCCGGGTCCCGAGGGACCCGGCGCTTTCCTTGCGCCGCGCGGAAAATCGAATCGGACGCCGTCGCTCCGGCGTTCTCGAGATGGGCCCGCGCTTCGCGCGGTACCTATACGGTCAACCCACCCCACCCTCGCGGCTTGCGCGGTAGGCGAGGATCGTCTCGACCGGGTGGAGCAGCGCGCCGGCGAACCAGAACGCCGGCGCCTTCCCGGCGCGGGGATTGGCGTTGTACTCCTTTACCCGGTAGCAGGTCGTGCAGACGGTCTCCGTCTTCGGCTTGTAGCCCTTCACCTGGAACAGCTTCCGCGACTCCTTGTACTTCTCGTTGTTCCAGATCTTCTTGAGGGGCGTGGTGAGCAGGTTGCCGAAGTCGTCGCGACTGTCGTAGGCCTCGATATCGCAGCAGGGGCTCACGCCGCCGTCGGAGTTGATCTCCATGAAGTACCAGGGGCGGGCGCAGGCGACTTCGGACGACTGATTCTCCGTGCGGAACTGGTCGGACGTCTCGGCGGCGAGTTGGTTGTTCACGCGATCGTCGCCATAGCGGTTCCCCGCCGTCATGAAATAGATCTCGTCGACGCCGATGTCCTTGGCCATGGCGCGCGCCTGTTCCACCTCGTGCTCGTTGTGCTCGAAGAGTAGGAACTGCCAGGCGATGTGCGGCAACTCGCTGCCGAGGCGCCGCTTTGCCTCCACGACCGCCCGCATGTTCGCCAGCACCCGATCGAGGTTTCCATTGATCCGGTAGCGCTCGTAACTCTCCTGGGTCGCGCCGTCGATGCTCACCACGAGCCGCTCGAGGCCGCTCTTCACGACCTCCTCGGGGCCGTGAGCCGGCAGGTCGTTCAGGTTAGCCGAAACGAGGGTGCCGATGTTCTGGTCCGCGGCATACCGGATCATCTTGAAAATCTGCTTGTTAAGGAAGGCCTCGCCCCAGGCGTTGAACGCCACGTTGAATACGTAGGGCTTCACCTGGTTGATGACGTGCTTGAAGTCCTCGTAGGTCATCACCCGCTTGCGCCGGTGGTCCGGAATGCGGCGCCCCTTCGGGCAGCCCGGGCATTCGAGCTGGCAGCTCGAGGTGACACCCACGACCATCCAGTAAGGGTAACCGAGCACATGCGCGTTGCGCAGGAACTTGCGCTGGAACTCCACGAGACCGAGGTTCCACAGCCGTCGCGGCGTGGCGTGCCGCTGCAGCTCCAGGAGATGGCGGGAGCGCGCGCTCTTGTTGAATCGTTGCATCACCCGGACTATCGCGTTCTGCGTGGTCGTGGAGGACATCGTCGTTACCGTTCCCCTGCGCGCCGGTCGGGAATTCTCCCGCAAGGCGGGTTCCGTATCAGCATGGATGGCTTTTCGAAACGTCGAGGTGTTCCCGTCACCCTCAATCGAGGGGAACCGGAGACGCGGGCGGCGGGGACGTCCCGCGCCCCCGCCGGAGGAACGACAGTACCCGATCGCCTCGCATAGTTTCAATGGGTGAATTCGCCAATTTTGCATGAACAGGGGGCAGGTTCCCCCGGCCAATTCACCTCAAACAACGCAACTGCATGGATAGCCAAAGTATTTCCGAAGCCTGGTCCGTCAAGACCGCTCCCGTTTCCCCGTTCCGCCTCCTGAGCCACTCACAGGGACTTTCCCGGCCTTCCCAGCCTTCGCATCTACTGTGGGCCCGGGACGCTCATCGGGTCACTGCGCCACCCCTTTCGGCCCGAACCCCTTGTTCCCTGAACTTTATTTTGCCATCCGCCGACACTCCGCTACCCCGCCCGTTACTTAAGAGTCGGACGCATTTTCCCGATAAACGCGGTGTGCCCATGAGATTCGTCCGAGACAGCCTGCTGACGTTCCTCAGCTACGGGGTGACCTTCGCCCTCGGGGTGGCTTCGTCCATCCTCATAGCCCGCATGCTCGGGCCGGAGGGGAAGGGGATCTTCACGCTCGTGTTCCTGCTCCCGGCGCTCTGCACATCGCTGGGGAGCCTGGGGCTCGGCGCCGCGAACGTCTACCTGCTCCGGCGCGGCGAGGCGGGCCTCGGCACACTGATGGCGAACTCCGCGATCTTCGCGCTCACCACCTCCCTGGCCACCATGATGGTCTTCGCGGCCGGGTGGCGCTGGTTCGCCCCGACGATCTTGCCCGGCGTGACGCCGGGACTGGCGGTTCTGGGCCTGCTCTCGCTCCCCCTGGCCCTGCTCGCGGACTACTTCCTCTCGCTGCTGGTCGGTTCCCAGCGCCTGGTCCGGTACAACGCCGTCTCCCTCGCCTCCAACGGGCTCTCGCTCGCTGCCCCGGCCTTTGCGCTCGTGGCGCTGCACGCCGGGGTGGAGGGCGCCGTCGCAGCCAAGGTCCTGGCCTCCGCGCTGACGGTCATCCTGCTCGCCCGCGTGCTGCTCGCGACGCGGGAGATGGGCGCGGACGCGATCCGGCCCGACCGCGCCGTCCTGCGCCGAGCCCTCTCCTACGGCTGGCGCGAGCATCTCGGCAACATCGCGATGTTTCTTTCCTACCGCGTCGACATCTTCTTCGTGGCAGCCTTCGCGGGAGCACGGGCGGTCGGCATCTACTCGGTCGCGGTGATGATGGCGGAGGTTTTCTTTCACCTCCCGAACGCGGTCTCCATTGTGCTGTTCCCGCGGCTAGCGGGGCGCGGGCGGACAGAGGGCGCGCGCGACGCGGCCCGCACGGCCCGTGTCGTCGGGACGATCGTAGGGCTCGGAATCCTGGTGTCGATTCCGCTGGCCGCCCCCGCCGTGCATCTCGCCTTCTCGAGCGCGTTCCTTCCGGCCGTTCCGGCGTTCTTCCTCCTGCTGCCGGGCGTGCTCGCGCTCAGCCTGTCCAAGGTCCTCTCGCGCTACTTCACCGGCACGCTCGGCCAGCCGCTCCTCAACGCCCGCGCGCAGATGATCGCCCTCGCGATCAACCTGCCGCTCAACGTGCTCCTGATCCCGCGCTACGGCATCGCGGGCGCCGCGGCCGCCTCCTCGGTGGCCTACGTGGCTCACGCGGCCGTGACGTTGGTCCTCTTTCGTCGATACTCGGGAATTCCCCTTCAAGAGGCGCTGTTCCTCCGGGGCGAGGACGTGGCCTGGCTCGCCGATCGGGCGCGCGCCGCCGGCCTGCAGCAGTGGGGGGGCAGCCGTGCCTGAGATCCGGATCGAGGCACCCATGGACTGGCGGCCCTACTACGAGCGGGAAGTCGAGCTTCGCCGCTTCGTGCCCGGCTCGGAGCCATACGAGGAGGATCGTGTCCGTCTCGTGATGCGCCTCCTCGGCGACGTCCGGCCCGCGCGCATCCTCGACGTGGGGTGCGGGGACGGGTACCTGTGCCAGCGTTACGCCGAAGCCGGCGTGTCCCCGCGCGTGCAGGGTCTGGACATCTCGACGGGACGGCTGCGCCATGCGGCCATGCTGTCGCCGGGCGCGCGTTTCGTCGCCGGCCGGATCGATCGGATCCCCTTCCGTGACGGCGCCTTCCCGCTGGTCTCCGCCGTCGAGGTGATAGAGCACATCGAGGATCCCGTCCCGGCCTTGCGAGAGATCGCGCGCGTCTCCTCCCGCCACGTCCTCGTCACCGTTCCCAACGAGCAGATTCCTCCAGAAGTGCTGTGTCCCAACTGCCTGCACCGCTTCCCGGTCGATGGCCACTTGCACACTTTCACTCTCTCCGATCTCACGGAGATCTGTCGCAAGGCCGGGCTCCGGGTGGTCCGGACCGAGCGCCATCACGTGCCAGCCGCCTGGGAGAAGCGCGGACCGTTCCGGATCCTGGGCGCGCCGGGCCGCGCGCTGCTGAGGCGCCTGCTCGTCCGCGCGGGCGTGCTGGGAGAGGCCCGCGCCAAGTACATCGGCGTCCTCTGCGAGAAGCCCGAAGCCGGGACGGAGGAGATCTGACCATGCGCGTCCTGTACGTCGAGAACTCCTACGGCGAGATGGGCGGAAGCCTCGTAAGCCTGCTGCAGCTCTCCCGGCAGCTGGTCGAGCAGGGCCGCATCCTCCCCGCCCACAGGCGCATCGAGCCTTGCTTCTACTTCCTCTACCCGAATCTCCTCCTCGACGAGTTCCGTGAGCTGGGCGAGGTGGTCCTCGAGCGCGAGGACTACTCGGCCTACGGCACGCCGCTGGCCGTGCCCTCCGCGTTTCACCCATTGCTGGCCCGCATGCCCGGAAGCGCCCGCAAGGGGCTGGGGGAAATTCTTCCGCTCGCGAAACGGGTGGCGGGGCACAGCCGGCGCTTGAAGGTGGATCTGATCCACACGAACTGCCGGCTCGGTTCGAACGAGTACGCGATCCTCGGCGCCATGCTCGCCCGTGTGCCCGTGATCGCCCACGAGCGCCTGCTCTACCGGGTCGGATCGATCACGCGGCCCTTCGCGGCCGCGGCCGATCTCGTCGTGGCCATCTCGCAGGCCGTGGCCGACAACCTCACCTCCCAGGGCGTGCGCACGAAGCGCCTGGAGGTGCTGCACAACGGGATCAACACGGCGGAGCTCGTCCGCTACCGCGAACGCGCACGGCCGGCCGGCGCGCCTCTGCGTATTGGCATGGTCGGCCGCATCACCCGGTGGAAGGGGCAGCACGTGTTCGTCGACGCCGCGCGCCGCGTGGCCGAGGCGATCCCGGACGTCGAGTTCCACCTGGCGGGCGACGCGCCTCCGGGGGACGGGGCCTACCTCGAGAGCCTGCGTGAGACGGTGAAGGACCTGGGCCTGGAGGAGAAGGTGATCTTTCACGGCAACGTGAAGGAGATCTACGATTTCATGGCAGGCATGGACGCGCTGGCCCACTGCTCCGTGGATCCGGAGCCGCTGGGACGGGTGATCCTCGAGGCGATGGCCCTGGGCAAACCGATGGTCGCCACGCGGGGCGGCGCGGTGGAGGAGATCTGCACCGACGGGCAGGACGCCCTCGTCGTGGATCCTGGCCGGCCCGATCTCCTCGCGGAGGCTCTGCTACGGCTCACGCGCGAGCCCCGGACGGCCGAGCGGCTCGGCGCCGAGGCCCTGCGGACCATCGAGACCCGTTTCAGCCTCCCGGTGGTCGCCGCGCGGATGCGCTCGCTCTACGACAGCGTGTTGACCCCGGAGCCGGCCCGCCGGCGCCCGATCGTCGAGGCCATCACGGACTTCCTCTCCGCCAGCCCGCTCTCGGTCCGGCGCCGCAAGGAGAAGGCAGGCGTCCGGCACACGCCCTGAAGAAAACCGGCCCGAAGGGGTCGGCCTGCGCTGTCCCGGCTCCCGGCCCCTCGCGGTCCGGGAGCATTTTTCTCGAACGATCCCATCAGCCGTGTCCGGGGCGTTATCGCACGGTGCCCGGCGATGCGGGCCCCGGCGCGGCCGGCGCCTCTTCCCCCGGTACCCCCTCCTCCAGGAGCGCCTTCCCCACCTCATCCGCGACGATCGCGGTGCCCGCCGCGCGCGTATGGTAGCGGTCCGGGAAAAAGAGAGCAGGGGCACCACTCGCCTCGAAGGCAAGCGGCGTATAGACGACGGGGACGCCGAGCCGAGCAGCGGTGCGATCGGCCACGGCGTTCATCGTGAAAGAGCGGATGGAGACGATCGCGTCGAGGGCGCGGTCGGCGTCGGCGGCGCGGCCGGCCTTCCGGTAGGCGACGGAGAGGTTGAAGGCCGTGATCAGCGTGGACGGATCGGCCTTCCGGAGGCGCTCCAGGATCGCGATGGCCGACCCGGGCCTGCCGGCCCGGATCAGCGTCACGGCCTCGAGGTTCCGGCGCCGCGCGTCCTCCGGGAGCCATTCGAGGAACTCCCGGTAGGCCCGCCGTGGCTGCAGCACGATCACCGGACGCGCACCTCCCGCCCTGGCCGTCTTCACTATCACCTCGAGCGCGTCCTCGTAGGCGCGCAGCACGTGGTTCCCCTCCACCTCCACCCGCAGGCGACGATGAATCCGCTCCGGATCGCTCGCGTACACGCGGGCCAGGATCCGTGACGCGATCGCGCTCGACTTGACGCCCCCCGCGACCCGCTCCGGAAGTTGCCTCGCCTCGTCGAGGATGCTCTTCGTGAATCGGTAGAGGCGGAGGTTCCTCGGGAAGTCCTCGAGGCGGCCGGGCTCGGAGGATTCCCGGACCGGCGACTCCTCCGGGGGCACGGCGATGACCTGGCGGACCACCTCGCCGAGCCGGTGGAACACCACGCGGCCCATCACGGGATCGTAGTCGTAGTGATAGGCCTCGGGCCCCGAACCGAGCTGCTCGTTGTAGCCGAAGGAGACGAGCACGATGTCCGGCTTCCAGAGGATCCCCTCATGCGCGAGGAAGGCGGCGCCATTCGCGCTGGACCACCCGGGAACGCCGGCGTTCATCACCTCGACGCTTCTCCCGGGAAACCGCCGCGCGAGCGCGCGCTCCAGCCGCGCCGGGTAGGTCTCCTCCGGTGTCACGCCGTACCCGAAGGTGGAGGAATCGCCTAGGCAGAGGATGCGCAGGCCTCCGGGGGATGGGGACGGGGCGAGCTCGCCGTCACGGAAGCCGTGGGCATTGGTGCTGACGACGGCGCCGCCCACCTCGCGCCAGGTGTGATGGGGCCGCAGGCGAAAGCCGAGGATCGGGTCGGCGAGACCGGGGCCGCTCCCGCCGGCCGCGGGGTGCCACAGGGTGAGGATCGCTTCCGAGAGGAGGACGAAGACGACGAGACTCGCGGCAGAGAGCGCGAGGTTCTTGAGGAGCGTGATACCGCGGCGGGGCTCAGCCATCCCTCTGGCCCCGACATCCGCGCAGGGCGAGCCCCGCGCGATAGGCCTGCGCGCGCGGCACACGGAGGCGGCGCGCGACCTCCCGCGCCGCGTCGGAGGTGGATTGCCCCCGTCCGATCCGCTCCGCCATCTCCGCGGCGACCTCCTCTTCCCCGGCCGCGATCCGCGCGGCGGGCCCGAGGACGATGACGAACTCGCCGGGACTTGCCGCGCTCGACACGGCCCCGGCCACCTCCGCGAGCGTCCCGCGCCGCGCGTCCTCGTACACCTTGGTGATCTCCCGGAAGACGGCGCAGGGGCGATCCGGGGCGCGCGCGGCAAGGGCCGCGAGAGTGTCCGCCGCCCGGCGCGGCGACTCGAAGATCACGACGGGGTCCATCGAAGCGACTGCATCGGCGAGCGCCTCCGCGCGGGCGCCCGCGCGGGGCGGCAGGAAACCGAGGAACCGGAAGCGGTCGGCGGAGAAGCCGGAGGCCGAGAGCGCCGCGGTGAGCGCGGAGGGACCGGGCACGGGGATCACGCGCGCGCCCACATCGAGCGCGGCGCGAACCACGCGGGCGCCCGGATCGCTGATCCCCGGCGTCCCCGCGTCGGTCACGAGCGCCCCCGTCTCGCCACGCCCCAGACGCGCGGCAAGGCTTTCCGCCCGCCGCGCCTCGTTGCCCGCGAAGCAGGAGATCACCTTCGGCCGCCGAATACCGAAGTGGGCGAGCAGCTTGCGCGTGTGCCGCGTGTCCTCGCAGGCAATCCAGTCCACCTCGCCGAGCACCCGCACCGCGCGCCGGGTCGCGTCCTCGAGATTGCCGATCGGCGTCGCCACCACGTAGAGCGTGCCGCGCACCGCTGCATCCATGTCGGCCTCCCGATTCCCCCTTTCCTCGCGGGCGGATGGTAACACAGGCTCGCATCCCCGGTGGGGTCTGCGATATGATTTCGGCGGGCACAAGACATCGTCCACGGGGCCGAGGGTCCGGGACAGAGGAGAGAACGCATGAAACGCGTGGGGATGTTGACGGGGGGTGGCGACTGTCCGGGACTCAATGCGGCGATCCGCGCTATCGTGCGGCGTGGCGCCCAGCACGGGTTCCAGTCAATCGGGATCCTGGAGGGCTGGCGCGGAATGATCGCGGGGCTCTCCCGGGAGCTCCCGCTCAGCGCCGTGAGCGGGATCCTGCACGTGGGGGGAACGATCCTTCGCACCTCCCGGACCAATCCGTCGAAGTCCCCGGACGGCATGGCGAAGGTGGAGGAGAACTTCCGCAAGATGGGACTCGACGCCCTCGTGGCAATCGGTGGGGAGGACACGCTGGGCGTGGCCCACAAGCTCCACCAGCGCGGGCTCCCCGTGGTGGGCGTCCCGAAGACGATCGACAACGATCTGTCGGGAACGGACTTCACCTTCGGCTTCCAGACGGCCGTCGCGATCGTGACGGACGCGATCGACCGGCTCCACTCCACGGCGGACAGCCACAACCGCGTGATGGTGCTCGAGGTGATGGGGCGCCACACCGGGTGGATCGCCACCTACGCAGGCATCGCGGGGGGTGCCGATGTCATCCTGATCCCGGAGCGGCCCATCGACATCGAGCGCGTCTGCGCGCACATCGTCTCCCGCCACGACCAGGGAAAGAAGTTCAGCATCGTCGTCGCGGCCGAGGGCGCGCAGTTCAAGGAGGGAGACCACGTCACGCAGGCCAAGGAGCTCGACGCCTTCGGCCACGTGCGCCTCGGCGGGATCGGCCAGGCGATCTCCGAGGAGATCGAGAAGCGCACGAAGTACGAGACGCGCTGCACGGTGCTGGGCCACGTGCAGCGGGGCGGATCCCCGATCGCCTTCGACCGGGTGCTGGCGACCCGCTTCGGTGTCTGCGCCGCCGACCTCGTGAAGAACGGCGACTTCGGGAAGATGGCCGCCCTGCGCGGAAACGACGTCGTCCCTCTCGAGCTCGGTGACGCGGTGACGAAGCTCAAGACCGTCGACCCGCGCCTGTTCGAGCTCGCGGAGATCTTCTTCGGCTGAGGGGCCGGGATCGTCACCGGCGGGGTCGGATCTTCGCCTGGCACCTTCGCCGGGCCGAAGGGGGCCGGGGCAGGATCGGACCCCGGTCGGTCCTACCGATCGGCCGTGAATGCGCCGCGCAGGATTTCCGCCTCCCAGCCCGCCGGCCCCTGGCGCAGCGACACGACGTCGAAGCGCACGGGCCGGTCCGGCATGCCCTGGGACACGAGCCAGTGGAGGGCCGCCCGGAGGATCCGGCGCCGCTTCGCACGCGTCACCGCGAGCGCGGGGATCCCGTAGGTTTCGCTCCGCCGCGCCTTCACCTCCACGAAGGCGATCACCTCCCCGTCCTGCGCCACCAGATCCACCTCCCCGTGGCGGCACCGGTAGTTGCGCGAGAGGATCCTGTATCCCGCGCGCTCGAGGCTTTCCCGCGCGCGGTCCTCTCCCTCCGCGCCGGTCCGCAGGCGTTCATGAGTCACGGCGATCTCCGGGGCGGGGCGCGCCCGGGAATCAGGGAGTGCGGGTTTTCGAAGCGGCGGGATCGAAGAGGTCCCCGGGGGCAGGGGCGGGCGAAAGGGCGCCGTCCCCGGCGATGTCCCCGGCGATGTCCCCGGCGATGTCCCCGGAGAGCACGCCGCGGAAGGAGCGGCGGTGGATCGGGCAGGGCCCGTATCGCCGCAGCGCCTCCAGGTGCTCGGGGGTCGGATAGCCCTTGTGCCGGGCGAAATTGTACGCCGGCCAGCGGCGGTGCATCTCCACCATGATCCGGTCCCGCGTCACCTTGGCGAGGATCGACGCCGCGCCGATCGACAGGGACAGCGCGTCGCCCCGGATGATCGGCTTCTGCCAGACTGGAAGATCGATCGCGTCGCGCCCGTCGACGAGGAGGCAGTCGGGAGGCTCCGCGAGCGCGAGCACCGCGCGCCGCATGGCGAGCAGGGAGGCGCGCAGGATGTTCAGCCGATCGATCTCCTCCGGCCCGGCGGCTGCCACGGCCCAGGCCCGGGCCGATCGCGTGATGCGCCCAAAGAGAAGCTCCCGGAGGTCGGCCGGGAGCTTCTTCGAGTCGTCGATGCCGCGCACGGGGCGCGCGCGATCCAGGATCACGGCGGCGGCCACGACCGGACCGGCCAGCGGCCCGCGGCCCGCCTCGTCCACACCCGCGATGTGCGTGAAGCCGCGCCTCTTGCACGCCCGTTCGTGGCAATTGCGATTGGGGTCAGGCATGACTTATTGACTTTTCGGAAGAGGGGTCAGATGCTTTAAGTCAATAAGTCAATGCCTGACCCCCCGCGATCACTCGCCCGTGCCGGGCGCCATCTCTTCCGGCGCGGGCGCCGCGCCCGTCACCGGGAGCAACACGCGCTTCCTCCGGATCCGGGCCGCCTTGCCACGCAGCTTGCGCAGGTAGTAGAGCCGCGCCCGGCGCACGTGCCCCTGCTGCACCAGCTCGATCCGGTCGATCATCGGCGTGTGCGTCGGAAAGATCCTCTCCACGCCCACCCCGTAGGAGATCTTGCGGACGGTGAAGCTCGATCGGGCGCCCCCGGCACGCCTGCGGATCACGACGCCTTCGAAAACCTGGACCCGCTCCTTCTCGCCCTCGAGGATCTTCACGTGGACCCGCACCGTATCACCGACGCGAAACTCGGGGTACTTCGCGCGCTCCTGGCCCTTCTCGAACTTCTCCAGCACGTTCATCGCCGCCTCCATCACCGCTTGCCTGAAGCGCCCGGCCGTGGCGACCGGGGCTTCTTATAAACCATCCCTTGTCCCGGGCCCCCCTCCGGGGCCGCGTCTTCCCGCGCCATCTCGCCGAGGATCCGCCGGTCCTCGTCCGAGAGCTTCGCCTTCACCAGCAGATCCGGGCGCCGCGTCCGCGTGCGCGAGAGCGACTGCCGCCGCCGCCAGCGCTCCACCTCCGCGTGGTTCCCGGACAGGAGCGCCTCCGGCACCCGCAGCCCGCGGTAGACCGCCGGGCGCGTGTACTGGGGATGCTCGAGGAGCCCGCCCTCGAAGGAGTCGGCGAGGGTCGAGGCCTCGTTGCCTACCACCCCGGGAACCAGCCGCGCCACCGCGTCGACCACCACGATCGCCGCCGGCTCGCCGCCGCCCAGCACGTAGTCGCCGATGGAGATTTCCTCGTCCACCGCGAGCCGACTCACCCGCTCGTCCACGCCGCCGTAGCGGCCGCAAACGATGACGAGGTGGGGCCGCGCGGCGAGCCGCCGCACGCGGGCCTGGTCGAGGAGCGCGCCCGCCGGCGACAGGAGCACCACGTGCCCGTCGGCGCCCCGCGCCTTCTCGATGCTCCGGACGATGGGCTCGGGCTTCATCACCATCCCGTCGCCGCCGCCGTAGGGGGCGTCATCCGCCACCCGATGCAGGCCCTCCGCTTCCCGACGGATGTCGTGCACCTGAATGTCGATCAACCCCTTCACGCGGGCCTTCGCGAGGAGCGAGTGCGAGAACGCCGACGCGAAGATCCCGGGGAAGAGGGTGAGGATGTCGATCCGCAACCGGGGCGCCGCCCGGGCCGCGGGAGCCGGCGCCTTCTTTCCAGACGCGGCATGCCCGCTCCGGGGCGCGCGCTTCATGGACTTCGCGCGGCCGCTTCGCGGCACGCGCTGGGCGGCCGGCTTCTTCCCCTTCGCAGCACTTCGCCCGGCGCCCTTTCGGCCCCTGCCCGTGGCGGGACCCCGTTTGGCCACGGCCTCTCCTCGCTCGCCCTGCGGCGGGGGTTCCTCTCACTCTTCCCACGCCTCGGGGGAGCGCACGAGGATCTCCTCTTCCGCCAGGCGCACCTCACAGAGCGCCGCGCGCGTGAAGGGCACCAGCCGCTCCTCCCCGCCCTCGCGCCCCCGCACGACCAGGAGGTCGAAGGCGGGAGTGGAAAGGACCTCCTCGACGATTCCGATCTCCTCGCCACCGTCCGTGTCGCGCACGCACAGACCGATGAGATCCGTGAAATAGTACTCGCCGGCGGTCGCCGGCGGGAAGTCACAGCGCCGCAGGAGGACGCGCGATCCGATGAGCAGTCGCGCGGCATCAGGATCGTCGATCCCTTCGAGCTTGAGGAGCATCCTCCCCGTGTGCCCGCGGAGAGACTCCACGCGCATGCGCCGCGCATCGATCGGCGAGGGGCCCACGAGGACCCATTCGGCGCCGTGGAGCGCGTCGCCGGGGCCGGCAAGCTCAAGCCTCAACTCGCCCCGCAGGCCGTGGATCTTGCCGATCCGCGCGAGGCTGACGAG
>JBGPLH010000006.1:0-23092 GCA_041486365.1 Thermodesulfobacteriota bacterium
CTTCGTGGACGTGGGGACGATGGTGGACAACCAGATGATGGGGGACCGCGCCGCGGTGGCCGTCTACGACGTGAAGAACCTCCGGCGCGTGAAGCTCTCCGTGGGGATCTCCGAGAAGGACCTGCCCCGGTCCCAGGTGGGGCAGCGCGCGCGGGTGCGCGTCGGAGCGCTCCCGGATATGACCTTCGAAGGGACCCTCACGCGCGTCTCCCCGAGCCTCTCGCAGGGGACCCGCCGGGCCCAGGCGGAGATCGAGATCGACAACCCCGAGTCGCTCCTCAAGCCGGGAATGTTCGCCACAGCCGATCTCGTGCTGGACCGGCAGGAGGGGGTGATCGCCGTCCCGAAGGACGCCGTCCTCGATCGCGGCGGCAGGCCCGTCGTCTTCGTTGCGCGGGGCGACCGGGCAAAGATGATCCCGGTGACGCTGGGAAGCGCCGACGACCGATCCGCCGTGGTGATCTCGGGGCTTTCGCCGGGCGACCGTCTGATCCTCAAGGGGCAGACGATCCTCGAGGACGGCTCCGCGATCTTCGTGGAAGCGGAGAGCGCCGCCCCAAGCTCCCCGTCCGCATCCGCGTCCGCGACGCCCTGAGGCCCGACGATGTTCCTCTCCGACCTCAGCATCCGCCGCCCCGTATTCACCGTCATGATGATGTCCATGCTCATCGTGATGGGACTCATCTGCATGTTCTCCAAGCTCGGCCTCAACCTGTTCCCCGATGTCGCCTTCCCGGTCGTCGTCATCAACACGGCGTACCCCGGTGCGGCCCCCGAGGAGATCGAGACGCTCGTCACGAAGCCGATCGAGGAGGCTGTGGCGGGCGTGAGCGGCGTGAAGCGGGTGCAGTCCTGGTCCCGCGAGTCGCTTTCCACCGTGCTGATCGAGTTCCATCTGGAGACGAACATCAAGCTCGCCGCGGTCGACGTGCGCGAGAAGGTGGCGGCCATCCGGGATCAGCTGCCGGATGAGGCGAAGGAGCCGGTCATCCAGCGCTTCGACCCCGCCGACACGCCCGTGCTCACCTACACGATCTCCGCCCATCGAAACCCCTACGAGATCCGCCGCGCCACCGAGGACATCGTGAAGCCCGCGATCGAGGCGGCCGAAGGCGTGGGTTCCGTGGAGATCATCGGGGGCCTCCAGCGCGAGATCCAGGTGAACCTGGATCTCCAGGCGCTGCAGTCCCGCCAGATCCCCATCGAGCGGGTCCTGTCGCTCATGGCCTCCGAGAACCTGAACGTTCCGGCGGGACACGTGACGTCCGGCGAGCGCGAGGTGACGCTCCGCACGCTGGGAGAGTTCCGGTCGGTGGAGGAGATCCGCAACCTCGTGGTGCTGGATCAGGGCGGAACGCAGGTGCGCGTTCGCGACATCGGCACCGTGGTGGACGGCTACAAGGAGGTCCGCAAGACGGCGCGCACCAACGGGAAGCCCGCCGTGGCCATCGAGATCCGCAAGCAGTCGGGCGCGAACACCGTCGAAGTGGCCGACGCGGTGTTCAAGGCCGTGGACGGCCTTCGGGCCCAGCTCCCGCCCGACTACACCCTGACGAAGATCATCGACTCGGCGGCTCGCGTGCGGGAGCAGGTGGCCGACGTGGGGCTCACGATCGTGTACGGCGCGCTCATGGCCGTCCTGGTGATCTACATCTTCATGCTCGACTGGCGGAGCACCTTCATCAGCGCCCTGGCCCTTCCCACGAGCGTGATCAGCACCTTCTTCCTGATGTGGATCATGGGTTTCACGATCAACATGATGACGCTCATGGCGCTCTCGCTCTCCATCGGAATGCTGATCGACGACGCCGTCGTGGTGCGGGAGAACATCTTCCGCCACATGGAGCGCGGGGAGGATCCCGTGACGGCCGCCCGGACGGGGACGGCCGAGATCGGCCTGGCGGTGATGGCCACCACCTTCACGATCGTGGCGGTGTTCCTCCCGGTCGGCTTCATGTCGGGCATCGTGGGGAAGTTCTTCCAGGAGTTCGGGCTCACCGTGGTGGCCGCGGTGCTGGTGTCACTGTTCGTGGCCTTCACCCTGGACCCCATGCTCTCGGCCAACTTCATGAAGCCCGTGGACCCGGACCACCGGCAGCGCGTGGCGAGCCACCCGTTCCTCGGCCGCTTCGTGGCGTTCTTCGACCGGCTGGACGCGGGCTACCGCGCGGCGCTGCGCTGGTCGCTCGAACACCGCAAGACGGTCGTCGCCATCGCGCTGGGGCTCTTCGTGGGCGCGATCATGCTCGCCGGGTTCATGGGCTCGGAGTTCGTGGCCAAGGAGGACCACGCGGAGTTCAACATCGCGATGGAGTTGCCGGTCGGGACGAGCTTCGAGGGGATGGACGGCGTCGTGCGCCGCGTCGAGCGAATCGTCATGGCCCATCCCGATTTCGTCCGCGCCTACACGGTGGTGGGGCGCGGAGGGGGCCTGGGTCCGCCCACCGAGGAGGTGAATCACGCCAACATCCGGTTGCTGGTCAGGCCCAAGGCCCAGCGCCGTGACACGATCTGGGACATCGAGGACGAGCTCCGCGTGAAGCTCCGGGACGTCGCGGGCCTGAAGACGATCCTGAGCGACATCCCCTGGGCGGAGGGCGCGGGCGAGTACCCCATCAACCTGTACATCCGCGGCGACGACCTCGGCAGGCTCACGGATCTCTCCGAGCAAGCCCTGGTCAAGATGCGCCACACGCCGGGCGCCGTGGACGTGGACACGTCGCTTGAGTTCGGCAAGCCCGAGGTGCGGATCGCGGTCCAGCGGGATCTCGCCGCGAACGCCGGCGTGGGGGTGGGCGCCGTGGCGCGCAGCCTCCGGACCGCCGTCGAGGGCGAGGTGCCGAGCTACTACCGCGACGGGCGCGACGAGTACGACATCCGCGTGCGGCTGCGTCCGGAGGACCGCGACGCGCCGTCGCTCCTGGAGAACATGCTCGTGCCCACGACGGGGGGCGGGCTCCTGTACCTGAAGGAGGTGGCCCGGCTCCAGGAGGCGAAGGGCCCCGGGCAGATCGAGCGGGAGAACCGGCAGCGGCAGGTGAGCGTCACGGCCAACATCCGCAACCGCGCCCTGGGCGACGTCGTGAAGGACGTCACCCGGCACGTGAAGGCGATGGGCGTTCCGGCCGGATACGTCTGGGGCTTCACCGGCGAGGCAGAGCGCATGCAGGAGTCCTTCCAGGCGCTGCTGGCGGCCCTGGGCCTCGCGGTCCTCTTCATCTACATGGTGCTGGCGGCCCAGTTCGAGTCGTTCCTGCACCCCTTCACGATCATGCTCTCGCTCCCGCTGGCGATCGTGGGGGCGTTCATGGCGCTCTTCCTGTTCGGCAAGAACCTCGGCATGTCGCCCATGATCGCGGTGGTGATGCTCATGGGGCTGGTGACGAAGAACGGCATCCTGCTCGTGGACCACACCAACGAGCTGCGGAAGCAGGGCCATGCCCTGCGCGAGGCGATCCTCCAGGCCGGAAGCGTGCGGCTGCGCCCGATCCTGATGACGAGCCTCGCGATGATCTTCGGCATGATCCCCACGGCCGTGGGGCACGCTGCCAACGCGGAGTTCCGCTCGCCGATGGCCATCGCGATCATCGGTGGGCTCATCACTTCGACGATGCTCACCCTGGTCGTGATTCCCGTCGTGTACACCTACATCGACCGCTTCACCCTGCGCCGGCGCGTGGCCGAGGAGGAGCCGGCCGCGGCGCGGCCGGAGCCGATCCCCGCGGCGCCGCCCGTCCCCCGTCCCGCCCTCGAGCCGGAGCATGGCGTGAAGGCGCCGGTTCCGGGGCTCAGCCGGCCGCGAAGGGCGGAGGAGTAGGGAAGCCCCGTTTTGTCTTCGGATGTACGAAAACGTCCGGCCCTCTGGCCGGGCGACCCCGCCACCTCAAGAAAAATCGCAGGAATTCCGAAAGACTCGGCAGGGCGCGGAGTCCGCGGCCTTGGTACGGGACTTGCTCTTCCGATCCGGAGACCGGGGAGCGCTTTCGGCGCGGGGCCGGGGGCAAGGCGAAGGAGGGCGGAGGGCCGATGGAGCACCAGGGAAAGATCCTCATCGTCGACGACGAGTTCGGCCCCCGCGAGTCCCTCCGGATGATCCTGAAGACCCGCTACGAGTGCTACACCGCCGACAGCGGGGACGCGGCGCTGAAGTTCCTCGGCGACAACCCGACGATCGATCTCGTCACCCTCGACCTCAACATGCCGGGCATGGGGGGGCTCGAGACGCTCATGCGCATCAAGCGCCTGGACCCCGAGATGGAGGCGATCATCATCACGGGGGTCGGGACGGTGGAGACGCTCTCGAAGGCGCTCCAGGTGGGCGCGTTCGATCACGTCGCCAAGCCCTTCAATCTGGTCGAGATCAACCTCCTCGTCCGGCGCGCGATCACGCGGCGGCGGCTGCGGGAGAAGTTCAAGACGCTGTTCCCCGCCGACGCCGACGTCTCCCAGATGATCACCGGCTTCCTGAACCGCCGCTCGCGCAAGGATGACATCTCCTTCCTCGATTTCGTGCGGGTCTTCTCGCTCACGATGCAGGACAAGGACTCGGAGATGTTCGCCCACGTGAACCGGGTCACGTTCTTCTCGATGCTGCTCGCCGACAAGTTCGGCTTCCCGTCGGAGGAGAAGGAGAACCTCCAGGTGGGTGCTCTGCTGCACGATATCGGGCGGCTGGGCGTGGGGACCGCGAATGCCTGCGTCTCCGAGGAGCTCAACGCTTCCCAGTGGAAAGCCTTCCGGGAGCACCCGCTCCGCGGGATCGAGATCCTCGAGCCGCTGGAGGTCTCGCCCACGATCCTCGGGATCGTCCGGAGCCACCACGAGCGTTATGACGGGAGCGGTTTCCCGGACGGGCTCCAGGGAGAGGAGATCCCGCTGGCCGCAAGGATCGTGGCCCTGGCGAACGCCTACGACGACATGGCGGCGGGGCGCCGCTCGCTCTCGCCCATGACCGATCGCGACGTGCAGCTCGAGCTCAAGCGCGGGGCGGGTTCGGCCTTCGACCCGCTCCTCGTGAAGGCCTTCCTCCGGATCCTCCAGACGGGCGGGCTGGTCCAGCTCCACCAGATCTTCGGGACCGTCATTCAGGGAAGGTCCGACTAACCGCCGATCCTCATTCGCGGCTCCCAGTTCCGGGTGCCGCGCCCGGAGGCGCGAGCGCCAGCCGGGACCGCGCCGATCGCACCCCCTCCATATAGAGCCGGCGGAAGCCGGGAGGAAACGCGGCCTGGATCGCGTCGCCCGCGTCCAGGATGAACGCGGAGGTCTTTGATTCAATCCAGTGTCGGGGCTGGATCCGGAAGGCGGTGAAGGACCACCCCAGGAGCGACACGAGGACCGCGCCACGGGCGATCCCGAAGACGAGCCCTCCGATACGGTCCGCCCAGCCGAGCCGGAGGAAGCGCAGGAGGCGGCGCAGGAGCCAGCCGATCAGGGCGAAAACGATCCAGAAGACGAGCAGGATGGCGAAGAAGGCGGCCGCCTGGGCGAGGAGCGGATCGTCGATCCACCGCCCGAGGGGTTGAGCCAGGTCCGGATAGCCGTACAGAGCGACCAGGACTCCTAGCAGGAGCGATCCGAGCGCCATCACTTCCCGCACGGCACCCCGCAGGAGGCCGAGGAATCCCGACAGTCCGACGACGGCGAGGATGCCCACGTCGACCATGTTCATGCGAGCGCCTCGGGCGCGCGCCGCTCACGGGGATCGGGACGGGCGGCGCGGCGCGCCAGGATGTCCTCCACGTCCCAGGCCACGGGCAGGCGCACGCGGTTCCCGCCCCGCATCTCGAGGACCACGTGCCGCTCCCGCGCGCCGTGCTCGAAGAGCCGACGCGTGATGTCCACATCCTGCCGGCAGTACGCCATCACCTTGTCGACCTGGCCCGATTTCCACCAGCGCAGCGACTCGAGGCCGTCGGCGGACTTCACGGCGCCCAGCGTCTGCTCGGCCAGGTGCCCGAGCGAGATCCGGAAGCCGAGGCGCGCGTGGAGATCCGCGAGCAGGTCGAAGCTGGGAAGGGCCGAGAGGTCCTCGGCCGTGTAGCCCCGCAGCACCGAGTAATCGAAGCGCAGCAGGTTGTAGCCCACCACGAGATCGCAGGCCCGGAGCCGGCGAAGGAGCGCGTGGATCTCCTTCTCGGTGAAGCACTCGAAGCGATCCTCCAGCGAGTCGTGCACCACCGCCACGGCCAGCCGCATGAGGTGGGCGTTGTGCCAGCCGCCCACTTCCTCCGCGGAGCGCTGCGTCTCGACATCCAGGACGAGGACGCGACGCGGCGCCCGCGGGGGCGTGGTCGCGGCCACGGACGGAGGGGCCGCGGCCCGCGGGAGGCGCAGCGAGGGCGGAGGCGCCGGCTGCGCGGGAAGCGCTGCCCGGCCCAGCAGGAAATCGATCACGCGCGCGGCGCCCGCCTTGTCGATCGGGCGGTTCCCGTTGCCGCACTTCGGAGAATGGACGCAGGAGGGGCAGCCGCGGTCGCATTCGCAGGCGCCGATCAGGTCCCGTGTGGCGGCCAGCATGCGGTCGAGCCTCGGGAAGACCGCGTTGCACAGCCCCACGCCCCCCGGATGACCATCGTAGAAGAAGACGGCGGCCTTCCCGACCTGCGGGTGCTCGGGGATGGAGATCCCGCCCACGTCGTCCCGGTCGCAGAGCGCGAAGAGGGGGAACAGCGAGATCGCGGCGTGCTCCATCGCATGGATGCTCCCCATGAAATGGAACCCTTCCTCCTCTATCTTGCGCCGGATGGGATCGTCGATCTCCACCCACGCGCCGACCGTCTCGAAGCTCGTCGGCGGAAGATCGAGCGGGTGGGTCGAGAGCAGCTCCTGCCCGTGGATCATCCGCTTCTCGAAGGCCGTGATCCGGGACGTGACCTTGAGCCGCCCGCGGCGGACGACGAAGCGGCCGAGCCCGAGGCTCTCGTCCACGGACAGGATCTCCGTTTCCTTCTCGCCCATGGAACGCGTGTACCAGGGCACGTCCACGGCCCGGGCGTGCACGTCGCGCTTGTCGAGATCGAGCCGCGTGACGTGGTAGGGGCGCGCCCGGTGCAGGTAGATGGCGCCGGCGTGGCACTCGGCCAGGGCGCGCGGCAGGGACACCGATCCGATCTTCCCTTGGGTTTCCTCGTCCAGGATCGTGAACCCCTCGCCCACGCCGCGGATGTCCACGTCGCGGTGAGGGCGGCTCGGCCCCGCGAACCACTCCGTCCCCGCGGCCGAGCGCAGGAGCTTGCCCTCTTCCTCCAGCCGCGCGATCACGGGCGAGAGGGCGTCGACATCGTAGAGATCGCCCTCGGCCCGGAGAGGCACCTCGGCGGCGGCGCAGACGAGGTGAGGCCCCGTGATCTCGATGTTCCCCGGATCGACCACCGCGCGCTCGTAACCGCGCCGGAAGAAATCGGACGGGTGATGGACGAAGTACTGGTCCAGCGCGTCCGGCTGCGCTACGAGCAGGATCGCGCAGGGACGCCCCGCGCGTCCCACGCGCCCGGCGCGCTGCCAGGTGTTCACGATGCTGCCGGGGTAGCCCACGAGAATGCAGACGTCGAGCTCACCGATGTCGATCCCCATCTCGAGTGCCGAGGTCGAGATCACGCCCCACAGGCTTCCCGATTTCAACCGCTCCTCGATCTCGCGCCGCTCCTCCGGCAGGTAGCCGCTCCGGTAGGCGCTGATCCGCGGTGCAAGGCGGGGGTCGGACTCCAGCGTCCAGGCGTGGATCAGCTCGGTGAGCTTCCGCGCCTTCGTGAACACGATGGTCTTGTGGCCGCTCCGCACCGCCCTGCGGAAAATCCGCGCGGCGGCGGTGTAGGGGCTTCCGACCGGGTTCACGAATACGAAATGCCGCTCGGCGCCCGGCGAGCCGTCCTCGTCGACGACCGTGAAGGGAAGCCCGGTGAGATCGGCCGCCAGCTCGCCCGGGTTGTCGATCGTCGCCGAGCAGGCGATCACCTGGGGCGTGGCGCCGTAGAATCGCGCGACGCGCAGGAGCCGCCGCAGCACGTGGGCCATGTGAGAGCCGAACACGCCGCGATAGGTGTGCAGCTCGTCCACGACGATGAAGCGCAGCTCGCGGAAGAAGCGCTCCCAGCGGGCGTGAAATGCGAGGATCGCCATGTGGAGCATATCCGGATTGGTGATGAGGAGGTTCGGAGGGCTCTCGCGGATCTTCTTCCGTCGATGGGCGGACGTGTCGCCGTCGTAGATCGCGGCGGTGATGGGCGAGCCGCCCGCATGGCCGCAGAGCCGCCCGGCGAGCGCCAGGGCGCCCCGGAGCTGGTCCTGCTCGAGGGCCTTCAGGGGAAAGAGAAAAATGGCGCGCGTGTCCGGCTCGCGCAGGACGCGCTCGAAGACCGGCAGGTGGTAGACGAGGGTCTTGCCGCTGGCGGTGGGGGTCGAAAGGACGACGTTATCGCCCCGGCGCGCGGCGTCCAGCGCGCGGGCCTGGTGGAGGTAGAGCGACTCGACGCCCAGATCGCGCAGGGCCGACGCGAGAGGAGGAGGGAGCGGTTCTTCGGGCTGCGCGAAGCACGCATCCCGGGCGGGGAGGATCTCGTGATGGGCGATGGACCCCCGACGGCTTCTTCCACGGGACCCCCCGCTTCGCCGGGACGGGGGGGCGGCGCCGGCGTGGGGGGGCGGGACGGGAGGGACCGGGATGAGCCTGTCCCCGGATTCTGGTTCTCCCGTGAAGAGATCTTCGGCTTCCGCCAGGAACTCGAGGAAGTCTTTGATGACCGTTGGCATGACACCCGGTTCGGAAAGGGACGCCAGCGGGGAGCCGCGCCGGCCAAGGGGGAGTGTTCCCGTCTCTACCATAGCCCTGGGACAATTCGCAAAGATGAGGACGGAAGCCCCGAATCGAGGCGATTTCCCGACCTTCAGACGTCCCAATCGATATCTCTGAAACCCCCCTATTTTTAAGCCTTGACAGGTTGGCTATCCTCGTTTATTTGTCATTCTTTAGTCAGGCGCCGGAAATCATTTCTTCATGCCCCCGCAGGCCCGCTCCCTCCCGGATGGACCCTTGCCGGGCAGGCACCGGCGCCCCGGGAGCCGACCCTCGCATCCGAGTGCCCCATGCGCTTCACATCCCAGATCCGCTACGCCGTTTACGCCGTGTTCGACATGGCCTATCACGACAACGGGGCGCCCCACCAGGTGAAGAACATTTCACGACGGGAAGCGATCCCCCCGCGCTACCTCGAGCAGATCTTCCAGAAGCTGCTGCGCGGCGGAATCCTGCGGAGCAAGCGCGGGCCGCGGGGCGGATACACCCTGGCGCGGGCGCCGAAGGAGATCAGCCTGGGCGACATCGTGCGGGCCACGGAGGGCTCCATCGAGACGCTGTTCAACGGGCGTGACAAGGGACAGCCGCGCCGGGGCCGCGGGTCGCACGCGACGGCCTCCGGAGAGGCCGCTCGGCCCCGGGCCGGCGAGGAGATCTGGGGCGTGGTCACGGCCCGGATGGCCGACCTCCTCGACGCGGTCTCCGTCGAGGACCTGGTGCACGAGGCGGAGCGGCGGGGACTGGCCCGCGAGTCGTCCTCGGCCAACATGTATTTCATCTAGGGGGTCCCGATGGGCCAGGCGATGGTGAAGGTCCGCATTCCAGCGCCGCTCCGCAGGCTCACGGGCGGGATCGACGAGGTCGCCGCCGAGGGCGCCACCGTGGCGGACGTCCTGGTCGATCTCGACACGCGCCACGCCGGGCTCCGGGCGCAGCTCCTGGACGAGCAGGGCCGTCTGCGCCGCTTCGTGAACCTGTACGTCAACGACGAGGACGTTCGTTTTCTGAAAGATCTCGACACGCGGCTCGAGGGCGGCGAGATCCTCACCGTCGTGCCGGCGATCGCGGGTGGGCGGCCCAGGCCGTGACGGCGGCGTCGCGACCCACCCCCATGCGTATCCCGCCCGCCATCCCCCCCGCCATGATGGCCGAGATGCTCGCCCATGCGCGGGAGGCGTGGCCCGCCGAGGCCTGCGGGATCATCACGGGCACCGCCGAGGCGCTCACGCACCTCGCGCGCTGCACGAACGTGCAGGACGCCGACCCGCAGAATCCTTCCCGGACCACCCGGGACGGATACACCATTGACCCCGGCGAGATGTTTCGTATCCTTCGTGACGCCCGGGGGCGTGGCGAGGACATCCGGCTCATCTACCACAGCCACGTCGACGCCGGCGCCTACTTCTCGGCTGAAGACAAGCGGATGGCGACCTGGGACGGCGAGCCGGTCTACCCGGGCGTTGGCTACATCGTGATCGCCGTTCACGGCGGAGAGCCCCGCGAGGCGAGCCTGTTCACCTGGAGCGGGGATGCGCGCGACTTCGAGGGCGCGCCCCTGGAAATCCGGTGAGACGCCTCGCCGCCCTGGCGCTTCTGGCCGCCCTCGCGGCCTGCCGGCCCACGCGCGACCCCCACGAGGTGCGACTGGGCTACGCGCCCAACCTCACCCACGCACAGGCGCTCGTGGGGCTGGCCCGCGGCGACTTCGCGCGGGCGATTCCGTCGCCCTACCGACTTGCGGCCACCCCGTTCAACGCGGGGCCCGCGATGATCGAAGCCCTTTTCGCCGGGGAGCTCGACGTCGCGTACGTGGGCCCGATCCCGGCGATCAACGGGTTCGTCCAGTCGCAGGGCAGGGCAATTCGCATCGTCTCGGGGAGCGCGAGCGGCGGGTCCGGCCTCGTGGTGCGCAAGGGTTCCGGGATCGAGACGGAGCGCGATCTCGCCGGGCATTCCATCGCGGTACCGCAGTTCGGCGGAACGCAGGACGTGGCCCTGCGCGCCTACCTGGCCCGGCGCGGGCTCAAGACCTACGAGCACGGCGGCAGCGTGCGCGTGCTATCGGTCCCGAACTCCGAGTCGCTGACCCTGTTCCGGAAGGGGCAACTGGACGCCGCGATGGTGCCGGAGCCCTGGATCGAACGGCTGGTGCAGGACGCCGACGGCCGGCTGCTCCTGGACGAGCGGACGCTCTGGCCGAGGGGCCGCTACGCGACCACCGTCATCGTCGCGCGGCGGGCCTTCCTCGAGCAGCATCCCGATCTCGTGCGAGGGCTTCTGGAGGCGCATCTGCGGATCACCGAATTCGTTGCCGCGCAGCCCGAAGACAGCGTGTCGCTCATCGGAAAGCAGGTGCGGGCGGTGCTGGGCAAGGCCCTGCCTCGCCGGATCGTGGAGGCCGGCCTGAAACACGTGGAGCCGACCGTGGATCCGCTGCCGTCGACGGTCGAGGCCTACGGCGAGCAGGAATGGCGGGTCGGGTACCTGAAGCAGGAGCCGGACCTCCGCGGGATCATGGACGTGAGACTGCTGAACGATGTGCTGCGCGCGCAGGGGCGCGCGGCCGTGTCGGCGGGCAATCTGGGCGCCTCCGCCCCGCGGACGGCGGCGCGCGACCCCCATCCCTGAGAACACCGGAGAGCCGATGCCGAGTCCGGGCTCGATGAAGATCGTCCTGAAGGGGCTGACGAAGCGCTTCGAGCAGAACGGCGCCTCGCTCGAGGCCCTGGAGAACGTGACGATCGAGGTGCGGGAGGGCGAGTTCGTCTGCCTCGTGGGCGCATCAGGCTGCGGCAAGACGACGCTGCTCAACCTGATCGCGGGCCTGGAGGCTCCCACGGAGGGGGAGATCATCGTGAGCGGCAAGCCCGTGAAGGGCCCCGGTCACGACCGGATCATGATCTTCCAGGAAGCGGCCCTCTTCCCCTGGCTCTCGGTGATCGGCAACGTCGAGTTCGGGCTGCGCACGCTCGGCCTCTCCCCACGCGAGCGGCGGGAGCGGGCCGCCTATTACCTGCGGATGGTGCACCTGTCGAAGTTCCACGACTCGCTGATCCACCAGCTCTCGGGCGGGATGAAGCAGCGCGTCGCCATCGCGCGGGCCCTGGCCATGGAGCCGGAGGTGCTCCTGATGGATGAGCCCTTCGCCGCGCTGGATGCCCAGACGCGCGACGTGCTCCACCAGGAGATGCAGCAGATCTGGGGCCAGACGAGGAAGACGATCCTCTTCGTCACGCACAACGTGCGCGAGGCGGCCTGCCTCGGGACCCGCGTGATCCTCCTGTCGTCGCGGCCGGGGCGCGTGTTGCAGGAGTTCAGGATGTCGTACTCCTACCCGCGGCACATCGAGGATCCGCACATCGCGGAGGCGGCGGGGCAGATCAACCTGGCCCTCAAGTCGGAAGTGGAGAAGGCCCTCACAGCGGAGATGGGGGATGATTGGAATGTTGAAAAAAGGGGGGTTCTACCTCCTCCTGGTTTTACTCTGGGCGGCGGCATCTAGGGCGGGCATCTGGGAGAGCTACGAGTTCCCCTCGCCCGGGGCCGTCGTGCGGACGCTCTGGGCGGGCCTCCTGGACGGCTCGTTCCTGATCGGTATCGCCGTTTCGATGAAGCGAATCCTGATCGGCTACGGCCTCTCGGTGATCGCCGGCACCGCCCTGGGCATCCTGATCGGGAGCGTGAAGCTGCTCGAGGAGACCCTGGGGTCGTTGATCCAGGGGCTCCAGGCGCTCCCGAGCATCTGCTGGCTCCCGCTCGCGGTGGTGTGGTTCGGCCTGAACGAGGGGGCGATCCTCTTCGTGGTGATCATGGGGGCGATCCTCGCCGTGGCGATCGCGACCGACGCGGGGATCAAGAGCGTATCGCCCCTTTACATCCGCGCCGCGCGGAACATGGGCGTCCGGGGCGTGGCACTGTACTGGCGGGTGATCCTCCCGGCGGCCTTCCCGTCCATCGTGACGGGCATGAAGCTCGGTTGGTCCTTCGCCTGGCGCGCCCTGATGGCGGGCGAGCTGCTCTTCGTGGGGCTGGGTCTCGGGCATCTCCTCGTGGTGGGGCGCGACCTGAACGACATGAGCCAGGTCGTGGCGGTGATGCTGATCATCATCACCATCGGCATCGTGACCGATCGCCTGGTGTTCGCCCGGCTGGAGAATCACATCCGCACCCGGTGGGGGCTGGCGCGCGGGTAGCCACCCCGGAGGGGCGAGGGGCACGCGCCCCGGGATTTCGAATCGACGGCATCTACGGCAGAAAGGATCTTTCGAGATGGACCAGCTCGCGCAGTTCAAGCGGGTCGCCATCGACACGGACGTCCTGATCATCGGCGGCGGGACCGCCGGGTGTCTGGCGGCGGTGGAGGCCCGGGAGCAGTTCCCGCACCTGAAGGTGACGATCCTGGAGAAGGCGCACGTGGACCGCTCCGGTTGCCTGGCGGGAGGCATGAACGCCATCAACGCGTACCTGAACGCCGGCGAGACGCCCGACTCCTTCACGAAGTTCGTGCGCGCGGACTCCATGGGGATCATTCGCGAGGATCTCGTGAAGTCGCAGGCGGAGCTCTTCGAGTACTGCGTGAAGAAGGTGGAAAGCTGGGGCCTCCCGGTGAAGAAGGAGGCCGACGGCAAGACCTACATGGTGCGCGGTCGGTGGAACATCCGGATCAACGGCGAATCGCTCAAGCCCATCATCGCCCGCGGGGCGCGGAACTCCGGCGCGCAGATCCTCAACTGGACCGTCGTGACGAACCTGGTCGTGCAGGACGGGCGCGCCGTCGGCGCCTTCGGCTTCAACGTGCGCAAGCAGGAGTTCGTCATCGCCCGGGCGAAGACGGTGCTGGTCTGCACGGGCGGCGCAGCGGGCCTGTACCGCCCCAACAACCAGCACGACGCCCAGCACAAGACCTGGTACTGCCCCTTCAACACGGGTGCCGGGTACGCCATGGGGATCCGCGCGGGCGCCGAGATGACCTCCTTCGAGATGCGCTACATCGCGCTCCGCACGAAGGACGTGATCGCTCCGACGGGGACGGTCGCGCTGGGCGCCAACGCGCCCTTCATGAACGGGAAGGGCGAGAACTTCATGCAAACGCGGTGGGCGCACCTGGGCGGCGACCGGGCGCCCACGCCGATCCGCGCCTACGCGCCCATCCAGGAGATCAAGGAAGGCCGCGGGCCGGTGTACCTGGACACCACCCATCTCGACCGCGAGGGGGTGCGCAAGCTCAAGGAAGCCTTCCTCGATATGTACCCCGACCAGGTCCTGTACTGGCTCGCCAACGAGATGGATCCCGGCGTGTCGCCGGTGGAGGTGCAGACGACGGAGCCCTACATCGTGGGCGGGCACTGCCAGTCGGGCTACTGGATCGACGTGAACCGGGAGACCACGATCCGCAACCTCTTCGCCGCGGGGGACGTGGCCGGCGGCGCGCCCTACAAGTTCGTCTCGGGCTGCTGGGCCGAGGGCGTCATCGCGGCCCGCGCCATGGGAAAGCGCGCGGGGGACGTGAAGCTCGCCGACGTCCCGGGCGATCTCGTCGAACGGGAGATGCGGCGGGTGTACGCGCCGCTCTTCTACCGGACGAAGCAGCTCGCCCAGCTCCGGCCCCCAGACTTCGAGCACCGGCTGCAGAAGATCCTCGAGGAGTACGCCGGTGGGTCGAGCACCTTCTTCGAGATGAACGAGGAGCGGCTCGTGACGGCGCGCAAGCAGCTGGCGCGGCTGCCCGAGCAGTTCCCCTTCATCGAGGCGCACGACCTGCACGACCTCATGCTCGCCCACTCGGTGATGGACCGCGTGGACGTGGCACAGACGCTCGTCGAGCACCTGATCGCCCGGAAGGAGACGCGCTGGCCCGGCTACCAGACCCGGCTCGACTACCCGGAGCGCGACGACGCGAAATGGAGCGTGTTCATCAACTCGCGCAAGGATCCGGCGACGGGCAAGCTCGAGGTTCTCACCCGGCCCTACGAGCAGATCGTCCCGGGGAGCCGGTACGAGGGGTGAGGGGGAATTGAACGAAACGCCGTGCCCGATGGCGCGGCCCGGAGAATCGACATGCCCGTCTACGTGGACAACGACAAGTGCAACGGCTGCGGATCCTCCAAGGAACCCCCCTGCGTGCGGATGTGCCCGGGGGACCTCATGGTGAAGGATTTCACCACGAACAAGGCGTACCTGCGCTCCAAGGAGGACTGCTGGAACTGCTACGCCTGCGTGAAGCCCTGCCCGCAGGAGGCCATCGAGATGCGCCTGTCCTACCAGATCGGGTACTTCAACGCGAAGGTGCAGCCGCACATCCTCTCCTCCGAGCTCATCGAGTGGGAGTGCACCGATACGCAGGGCAACGTCGAGCGTTTCCGCATCCCGACGAAGTACGTGCCGATCGCGATCGACGAGGAGCCGCCCGCCGAGGAGCCGAGCACCGGGGCGGACATCTGATCGCGGCCCTGTGCTCCTTGACCGTCCAACACCAAGAGAAGGAGAACCACCGCATGTCGGCCGTCCCCGAAGACGCCATCGCCCCGCATGGCGGGAAACTCGTGAACCGCGACGCCTCCCCGGAAGCGAGGAAGGAGTGGCTCGGCCGCGCCGGCGAACTGACCCGCCTCACCCTCGGCGCCCGCGAGGTTTCCGATCTCGAGCTGATCGCCAGCGGCGGCTTCAGCCCCCTCGCGGGTTTCATGAAGAGCGACGACTACGCCGGCGTGGTCTCCGGGATGCGCCTGGCCTCCGGCCTCCCCTGGTCGATCCCCGTCACGCTCTCGGTGACCGAGGAACAGCGCGCGTCGATCAAGACGGGGCAGGATCTGGCCCTCGCGGACGAGACGGGGGGGCTCCTCGCGATCCTCCACGTCGAGGACGTCTTCCCGAACGAGAAGCAGAAAGAGGCGCAGGAGGTTTACAGGACCACGGAGGAGGCGCACCCCGGCGTCGCGGCCCTCTACCGGAGCGGCGAGTGGCTGGTGGGCGGTCCGGTGACGGTGCTCGCGCGGCCGCCGCACGACGATTTTGCGCCCTACCGTCTGGAGCCCGCGCAGACGCGGGCCGCCTTCCGCGAGCGGGGCTGGAAACGGGTCGTCGGTTTCCAGACCCGCAACCCCGTCCACCGCGCGCACGAGTACATCCAGAAGTGCGCCATGGAGATCGTGGACGGTCTGCTGCTCCATCCGATCGTCGGCGAGACGAAGGGCGACGACATCCCTGCCGACGTGCGAATGCGTTGCTACGAGGTGCTGCTCGCGAACTACTACCCGAAGGACCGGGCGATGCTCGTGGTGAACCCGGCCGCCATGCGCTACGCGGGCCCGAGGGAGGCGATCTTCCACGCGCTCGTGCGGAAGAACTACGGCTGCACCCACTTCATCGTCGGGCGCGATCACGCGGGGGTGGGGAACTACTACGGCACTTTCGACGCGCACGATATTTTCGCCGAGGTCGATCCGGAGGCGCTTGGGATCACCCCGCTGTTCTTCGATCACACTTTCTTCTGCGCGAAGTGCGACGAGATGGGGAGCGTGAAGACCTGTCCCCACGGGAAGGAGCACCATGTGTCGCTCTCGGGCACGAAGGTGCGCGAGATGCTCTTGAAGGGCGAGGTCCCGCCCAAGGAGTTCTCGCGGCCCGAGGTGGCGAAGGTGCTGATCGAGGCCATGCGACTACGGAATTAGTACTGTTAGCCAGACTGAATCTACCTAATTGAACAAGAGTTCAGCCGCATTCAAATTAAACGTGAACATTTGTAAATCCTCCTTTCGAAGTGGTAGTGTTCGACAGCTACTCAAATGATTCACCTCTTGCATCGGAAGAGCTCATGCCCGATGTCCCAGGGATTCCAGCGTCACCGGCACCGATAGCTCAAGCAGCTGGTGCCGCGACTGGTCATGAGAGGCATTGTTTTATTGTGATGCCGTACGGTGGTGACCAGTCGGAGAAGAGATGGTTTCGAGGCTGGTTGGAGGTGGTCATTAAGCCCGCGGTGACGACCTGTAGTTACGAGCCTATTTTGGCTGCAACGGAGGAGCAGCCAGGGGCCATTAATGATGAAATCCGTGCGCATCTCGCATTCGATCCAATGGTGGTCGTAGACCTTGGAGGGGTCGAGCCAGATGATGATCCGAATCCGAATGTTATGTACGAACTCGGGATTCGGCATGCTCTTGGCTTGCCCCTAGTGATGATGGCATGGCAAGGGCAAAGATTACCATTCGACGTGGGGAATCAACGCGTGATAATGGAGCAACGCGATTTTGTAGATCTTGATACGAATAAGAAGAGGCTTGTTGCCTTTATCCGAGCTGCGGCCGAGGGACGTTACTACCGGCCAATGGAAGCGGTATCTAGAATTGCCACCATCGAGGCGGCTTCCACCACCCTTGGAGAGGACAGCATTTTAGGCGCGCTCGTGCGGGAAGTGAGGGACCTGCGTACAACCTTTACCGCAGTACAGATGCCAGTTCACTTTAAATACAGGCGCCAGTCTGGCCCGACGATTAGGAGCTTGCTTCGCGCTAAGCCGTTTCGAAAGGAGCTTTATCCACACTTTTTAGCTTTAGGCGGCAAGGTTCAGCAGTGGACAAGGCTGACCAAGATGCCGGTAACGCACGATTTTGTCGCACGAGCAGAAAATTGGACGGCAGACGAGTGGAAAGAGTTCCTCACCAATCAACTCGTTGAACTCGGGCTCGAAACCAGCATACCGAAGGATGTGAGTAGCGTTGGAGTTACGGTGGCGATGCACGAGGCAAAATCCGAAATCGGCGAGGATATCCTTCAGGAAATTCAACGCAGGCTTCCTTCACAACCGTGGCCTGCAGGAATTCACAAGAGGATAGCTGAGGATATGAACGTTTCGCATAAGCTGGTAACGAAAGGTATACACGAGCTCATTAGGCGGGGGGTGTTCAAAGCTCAAGTGGACGGCGTGCTTGTGGACGTGGAAGGAGTAGCGCCGCAGAGTGTCGATGATCAAGTCTAAACAGGGTCTTTGGATGTTTGGCTTGGTAATGCCATGGCGTAGGTAGAGGACCTCGGTATTGTTCCGGATCGCGGTCGCTTCAGATAAACTTTGACTCAGGTAAGCGAGGCGCGCATGAACGCCAAGGCTGTGGCGCTGGTGTCCGGCGGGATCGACAGCATCCTCTCGATCCGCCTGCTCCAGGACCAGGGGATCGAGATCCACGGGCTCAATCTCAAGGGCACGTTCAACTGCTGCAAGGACGACGCGGCGCGCACCGCCGCGCTGCTCGGGATCCCCATCACGATCCTCACGGAGGGGCCCGAGTACCTCCAGCTCATCGAGCGCCCTCGCTACGGTTGGGGGCACGGCGTGAACCCCTGCACCGACTGCCGGATCTACATGTTCGACCTGGCGCGGAAGTTCATGGAGCAGGTCGGCGCGTCCTTCGTCGTCTCGGGTGAGGTGCTCGGCCAGCGCCCGAACTCCCAGCGCCGCGACTGCTTCGTCTCCATCGAGCGGGACTCCGGGCTCCAGGGCCTGATCTTGCGCCCGCTCTCCGCGCAGCTCCTCGCGCCCACCAAGCCCGAGACGGCCGGGATCGTCGACCGCGGGAGGCTCCTCGCCATCTCGGGGCGATCGCGCAAGCCGCAGATGGAGCTGGCCGCGCGCTACGGCATCGACGAGATCCCGACGCCCTCCACGGGCTGCATGCTTACCGAGGACGCCATCGCGAACCGGATCAAGGATCATCTCTCGCGGGGCGAGCGCCTGGATCCCTGGATCGCCGAGTCGATGAAGTTCGGGCGGCACTTCCGGATCACAGAAGACACGAAGGCGATCGTCGGGCGCAACGAGATCGAGAACCTGCGACTCCGCGAGCTCTACGACAGGGCGGGTGATCGCGATCCCGCGCCGGTGTTCCTCCATCCCCATGACTTCCGCGGTCCCGACGCGCTCCTGGTCGGCGACGCCACGCCGGATGTGCTCGAGACGCTCGGGGGCCTGATGCTGCGGTACGCGAAGGAGACCTCCGGCGAGCCGCGCGCGATTGAGGTGAGCCGGCGCGGCGGCGAGGAGCGCCTAACGGTCTCCTACGCGCTCGACGACGGGGCGATCGCGACGCTCCGCATTCCCGACACGCACATCGCCGGCGGCTACCGTCCCGTGCGGCCGAGGCCGGGGCGAGAAATCCGCGAAGAGGGCGCCCCGTGAATCCGGCCGCCGCGCCCACGACGCCCGAAGCGAAGCTCGCGCGGCTGCGCGGGATCCTCTCGGAGATGCCGCGCGCGGTCGTCGCGTTCTCCGGCGGCGTCGACTCCACGTTCCTGCTGCGCGTCGCCGCTGATGCACTCGGCGACCGCGTGACGGCGCTCACCGCCCTCTCCCCCAGCATTCCCGAGGAGGACCGCGCGCGGGCCAAATCCCTTGCCGCCGCGATGGGCGTGCGCCAGATCGTCGTCGAGAGCCGCGAGATGGACGATCCGAGCTACACCGCCAATCCCCCCAACCGCTGTTACTTCTGCAAGAGCGAGCTGTACCGCATCTGCGCGGGGCAGGCGGACACGCTCGGCGTCCCCGCGATCCTCGACGGGACGAATCTGGACGATCTCTCCGATCACCGGCCGGGTCGCGCCGCTGCCGAGGAGCGCGGCGTGCGCAGCCCCCTCGTGGAGGCCGGGCTCACCAAGGCCGACATCCGGACCCTCTCTCGCGCGCTCGAGCTCCCGACCTGGGACCAGCCCTCTTCGCCGTGCCTGTCCTCGCGGATCCCCTACGGCACGCCGGTGACCCCCGAGGCCCTCGATCGCATCCACCGGTGCGAGGTGTTCCTCCGCGATCGGGGTTTTCGCGACGTGCGCGTGCGGCACCACGACACGCTCGCGCGGATCGAGGTGGGCCGCGGGGAGATGGATCGCTTCGAGGACGCTGTGCTGCGGGACGCCGTGATCGCACACTTCAAGCGCGCGGGCTACGCCTACGTGACGCTTGATCTGCAGGGTTTCCGGAGCGGGAGCGGGAACGAGGTTTTATGGACGCCGGAGGGCGCGAAAAAGGCCTAGGGGCGACCGGCGGGTCGCCCTCTCTATTTCCTCGCCGCGTCCAGGCAGGAGCGGGGCAGGTGCCGGTAGTCGTAGACGCTGAAGGGAATGATGACGAATCCGGCGGAGAGCGGCGGGCCGTTTTCGAAGCGCATGTTCAGCTCCGCGCGATCCACGAGGCTCCGGACGATCATCCGCACGTCCCGGCGCTCGCGGTCGTCGCGGAACACGAGGGTCATCTCCTCGCCGGGAAGCACCTTCACCGGGGCCTTGAAAGGCTCGGGCGCGCCGTAGCGGCAGACGAAGACCGGCACGGGCGAGGGCTTCAAGTCGAAGCTGCTCACCCAGTGCTCGATCCCCGAGTCGTTCCGGAGGGTGACGGCGAACACCTTGTCGCGCGCTTCCGCGCGCACAACCGCGCCGGAGCCGAGACGCAGGGACGACCTGCGGGAGCTCCGCGGCACGATCAGGTAGGGCGCGCGGCCCTTCACCAGGAAGTGATCGGAGGCGCGGGCGCCGTCGATGTGCGCCTCGCTCGGCCCCCGGCGAAGGAAGGGGGCGGGCAGGCAGGCGGGGAGAAGGGCGAGGGAGAGCACGGAAAGGCGGAGCAGTCGTCGCATCGGGGTGGGAGAGCTCCTAATATACAAAGAGCCCCCGCTCGCAGCCCTCGTAGTCCAGATACGAGTCCACCTCGCGGGCGTGCGCGGGCTCCAGCGGCATGAACTTCCCGAAGGCGCGGACCAGGACCTCACCGCCCGGATCCCTCATGTCGGCGGAGGCCTCGATCACGCGGCGCCGGTCGCGCTCCATGCGCGCCTCCACGTGGACCCGATCGCTCGCGAGCACGGGCTTCACGAAGCGCACCGTGAGCTCCGCGGCCACGCAGATCCGCCGCGCGTTGTACGCCGCCGCCCATCCCATCGCCTCGTCGAGCACCGCCGTGATGATCCCGCCGTGTGCCACGCCCTTGAAGCCGCAGAGGTCCTCGGAGAACGTGACCTCCGAGCGGATCACCGGCCCGTCGGCGACGAAACGCAGGTTCAGGCCGCGATGGTTCTCGCGGCCGCAGATGACGCAACGCAAATAGGTGGGGAGCGGCTTCACGCAGGGTCCTCCGGCCCGGGGCGCGCGAAGGATAGCACAGGGAACCGCGACCGGGTAACATGATTTCGCGGAGCTCTTCGCGAAGTTCTTCGAGCAAGCGCCGCTCCCGCTTCCACGATCCCCACACGGAGCTTCCCGATGAAGATTGGCGTCCCGACCGAGACGATGGTGCACGAGTACCGGGTCGGCCTGGTGCCGGCCGGCGTCCGCGCGCTCGTGGAGGCGAAGCACCCGGTGATGGTGCAGTCGGGCGCGGGCCTCGGATCGTCCATCCCGGACGAGGAATACATCGCCGCCGGCGCGGTGATCGTCCCCGACGGGAAGGCCGTCTTCGCGGGGGCGGAGCTCGTCGTCAAGGTGAAGGCACCGTCTCTCGCCGAGGCCTCGCTCATGCGGGCGGGGCAGGTGATCTTCTCGTACCTGCACCTCGCGCCGATGCCCGAGCTGACGAAGCTTCTCCTCGACCGCGGGGTCACGGCGGTGGCCTACGAGACGGTCCAGATCGCGGACGGGTCGCTCCCGCTCCTGGCGCCGATGAGCGAGGTGGCGGGGCGGCTCTCGATCCAGGTTGGAATCCACTTCCTCCAACGCGAGCAGGGCGGCCGGGGGATCCTGCTCGGCGGCGTGCCCGGCGTGCCGCGGGGGAAGGTGAGCGTGATCGGCGCGGGCACGGTGGGAATCAACGCGGTCCGCGTCGCCCATGCGCTCGGCGCGGAGGTGGACGTGCTCGACATCTCGCTCCCGCGCCTCACCTACCTCTACGACATCTTCGCCGGCGGGATCGGCACGCTGGTGTCCAACGCGACGAACATCGAGCGATCGGTCCAGGAGGCGGACCTCGTCATCGGCGCCGTCCTGATCCCCGGCGCGAAGGCGCCGCGGCTGGTGACGGAGGCGATGGTGAAGCGGATGCGCCCGGGCACCGTCATCGTGGACGTGAGCGTGGACCAGGGCGGCTGCATCGAGACGATCCGTCCCACGAGCCACGCCGATCCCGTGTACACCGTCGACGGCGTGATCCACTACGGCGTGCCGAACATGCCGGGGGCCGTCCCGCGCACGAGCACCTTCGCCCTCACGAACACGACGCTCCCCTACGTGATGAAGCTCGCCGACGCCCCCATCGAGGAAGCCGCCTCGGAGGATCCGGCGCTGCGCCTCGGGATCAACACGTACCGGGGGAAGGTCACCTGCGCCGGGGTGGCGCAGGCCCAGGGTTTCCGGGTAGCCGAGGCGCCGGGCGCTTAGCGCTTCCGCGACCCTCGTGCGATGTGTTATGTAAGATGGGTGTGCGCCCGTCAGGCCTGCTGGGCGCCGGACAGGTGAGCGATGCGCGTTCCCCCCGTGCTTCCCGTCGCCTTCGTGGGGTTCCTCGCGGCCGCCGGCTGCGGCACGACCGTCACGCTCCGGAATGGGTCCGCCGCCGCGCCCCCTCCCATCCAGGCTTCCTCCCCGGCGCCCGCGGCCCCGACATCCGCCTCTCCCGCGACTGCCCCGGCCGCCGCGTCCGTGATTCCCCCGTCGTCGAACGTTCCTGCCGCCTCCGGCATGTTCGGTCCCGCTCAACCCGCCGGCTCCGGGCAGATCGGGGCGCCGCAGGGCGGCGCCGCGAAGCGACGGACGACGATGGGCGACCGGATGGCCAGCGGGCTTCAGACCGGCAGCGTGGGTGCCTTTTTCGGGTCCCTCGGCGGCCCCGTCGGCTTCGCGGCGGGCGGCGGGACCGGGTTCCTGGTGGGCTTCGTGGCGGGTCGTTCCCCCTTCGGTCCCGTGGCGAGCAATGACGTGTCGAGCGGCTCCTGGGAGCAGCAGGTCGAGTCCCAGCGCGAGTGGGAGGCGCAGGTGCGCGATCAGCTCGGGCGCCTGGACGCGCAGGGGCAGGGGACGGCGCCGATGGCGCCCGCGCAGGCTATTCCTCCGGCCCAGGGAATCCCGCAGACCGCCGCGGGTGTTCCGGTGACGGACGTCGTGGCCACGGCGGGGAGCGCCGATCCGATGGCCGACTACGATGCCTGGTCGCGCCAGATCACGGCCTACGCGCAGCCGGCGGTGGCTCGCACCGGGGCGGCGGGAACGGCTGAGCCGCAGGCTTCGGCGAAGGACCCTCCGAAGGCGGACGCGCCGGGACTCCGGAGCGCCGGACGCAAGAAGACGCCCGCGGACGGGAAGCCCGTGGAGGACACCCCCGTGAGCGCC